>DASYIL010000284.1:0-35910 GCA_035997545.1 Pseudonocardiaceae bacterium | reverse complement strand
TGTGCCGCCGTACATCCGGCGGCCGATCATCCGCTTGGCGTACTGCACCGGGATCCGCCGCTGGCCCTGTTCGACGAACACCACGCTGGCGATGATTGCCAGACCGAAAAAGCATACGAACACGAAGACCAGCGGGCCGTTCTGGTCCAGAATGTTCTTGCCCTCAGCGGGGATGCGCGCGGCGATCGAGCTGAAGATTAGCAGCGACATGCCGTTGCCGACGCCCCGCTCGGTAATCAGCTCACCCAGCCACATGACCATACCGGTGCCTGCAGTCATCACCACGACGATGACGACCAAGTTGAATATCGACTGGTCCGGGATCGGAGGCAGCGGGCAGTCAGCGAACAGCTGGCCGCGCACTGCCAGCGCCACGATGCCGGTGGCCTGCAGGACAGCAAGCGCAATCGTCAGATAGCGGGTGTATTGGGTGAGCTTGTTCTGACCGGGCTGTCCCTCCTTCTTGAGCTGCTCGAAGCGGGGAATCACAACGGTGAGCAATTGGATGATGATGCTTGCGGTGATATAAGGCATGATCCCCAGCGCGAACACCGCCAGCTGTAACAATGCCCCACCGCTGAACAGGTTGATCAGCGAATAGATGTTCTGGTTGTCACCACCCCGCACCCGGGCGAGGCACTCCTGGATATTGACGTAAGAAACCCCGGGTGAGGGCAATGTGGCGCCGATCCGGTAGATCGCCACCATGCCAAGGGTGAACAGAATCTTGCGGCGCAGATCCGGCGTCGCGAGGGCCGAGCGGAAGGCGCCGAGCACTCCTACCTCCTGGGCACGGCCGTGGTGTGGCCGTCGATCGTGGCGCGGCGATCGCAGCGCAGGGAGCGGCGACCGGGCGGTGCAGGGGGACGTGACGGCGTCTGCCAGCCGGCTCGCCCACGCACTCGGCCGACTGTAACAGCAGGGGCCGACTGTAACAGCAGTGCCCGCAACAGCAGGCACCCCGCCTACAGCTTGGTGCTGCTGCCACCCGCAGCGGCAATCTTGTCCCGCGCGGAACCGGAGAATGCCTGGGCGCTGACCTGCAGGACCACCCCACCGAGGTCACCGTCACCGAGCACCTTCACCGGCAATCCCTTGCGCACCACACCGAGGGCCGCCAGCTGCTCCGGACCCACAGTTCCCCCGTCAGGGAACAGCCGGGCCAGGTCGCCGACGTTGACCACCTGGTACTCGATGCGGAACCGGTTGCGGAAGCCCTTGAGCTTGGGCAGCCGCATGTGGATCGGCATCTGCCCGCCCTCGAAAGCGGCAGGCACGTTCTTGCGGGCCTTGGTTCCCTTGGTACCACGCCCCGCTGTCTTGCCCTTGGACCCCCCGCCGCGACCGACCCGCGTCTTGGCGGTCTTCGCGCCGGCGGCCGGACGCAGATGGTGGACTTTGATCGTCACTTCGAGTCGACCTCCTCCACCGCCACCAGGTGACGGACGGTGGCGATCATGCCGCGAACCTGGGAGTTGTCCTCTTTGACCACGGACTGCCGGATCTTGCGCAGCCCCAAGGAGCGCAGCGTCTCACGTTGGTTGCGCAGGCTGCCGATGGTGCTCCGAGTCTGGGTGATCCTGAGTGCCATTGTCACACCCCCTGCGCGGCTGCACGCGCCCGCAACATACCCGCTGGGGCCACGTCCTCCAGCGGCAGGCCGCGCCGCGCGGCCACCTCCTCGGGGCGCTGTAGGCCTTTCAGCGCTGCCACCGTGGCGTGCACGATGTTGATCGCATTATCGCTACCCAGTGACTTGGACAGCACGTCGTGTACGCCTGCGCACTCCAATACCGCGCGCACCGGGCCACCTGCGATGACCCCGGTACCTGGAGACGCAGGGCGGAGCAGCACGACGCCTGCCGCAGCCTCGCCGGTGATCGGGTGCGGGATGGTGCCGGCGATCCGGGGCACCCGAAAGAAGTTCTTCTTGGCTTCCTCCACGCCCTTCTGGATCGCCGCCGGTACCTCCTTGGCCTTTCCGTAACCGACGCCGACCATACCGTCGCCGTCGCCGACCACGACCAGCGCGGTGAAGCTGAAGCGCCGGCCGCCCTTGACGACCTTGGCCACCCGGTTGATCGCAATCACCTTCTCCAGGTGCGGGCTCTTCTCCTGCTGGGCCGGCCCACTGCGGCCGCCGTCCCGGCGGTCCCGACGATCGCCACGCTCGCCGCCTCCGCCTTCCCGCCGCATACGTCCAGGCATCAGGCGTTCCTTCCGTTGCTCGCGTGCTGCTGTTGTTGCTGTTTGGCCGTCAGCCAAAACTCCAGGGCCATCAGTCAGAACTCCAGGCCGGCCGCACGGGCGGCGTCGGCCAGCGCCGCGATCCGACCGTGATAGTCGTGCCCGCCGCGGTCGAATACCACCCGATCCACGCCAGCAGCCTTAGCCCGGGCGGCGATCAACTCGCCGACCCTGGCAGCCCTGGCCTTCTTGTCCCCGTCCATGGCGCGAACGTCCGGCTCGATGCTGGACGCGGCCGCCAGGGTGTGCCCGGCCAGGTCGTCCACGAGCTGCACGGCGATGTGCCGGGACGAGCGGTTGACCACCAGGCGCGGGCGCTGCGGCGAACCGCTGATCCTCTTGCGAAGCCGCTGGTGTCGCCGCATCCGGGCCAGCCGGCGTCGGGTCGAGGCATCCTTGCCGACCCGCGGCCGCCGGATCGCCTCAGCCGTCACCGCCGCCGAAGCCGTCGAATGGGATATCGACGGCTTCGCCGTCGTACTGGTCGCCGACGGCTGAGCCGTCGAGCGAACCGCTACCTCAGCCATGATCACTTACCTGTCTTCCCGACCTTGCGCCGGATCTTCTCGCCCGCGTAGCGCACGCCCTTGCCCTTGTACGGATCGGGGCGGCGCAACTTGCGAATGGTCGCCGCGACCTCGCCGACGGCCTCCTTGCTGATACCTGCCACGGAGAACCGCGTCGGGCTGTCCACCGTGAAGGTGATGCCGTCGGGCGCAGCGACGGGCACCGGGTGGCTGTAGCCCAGCGAGAACTCCAGATCCGAGCCCTTGAGTACGACGCGGTAACCGACGCCGTGAATCTCCATCCGCTTCTCGTAGCCCTGGCTGACCCCGATGACCATGTTGTTCACCAGGGTCCGGGACAGCCCGTGCAGCGACTTGCTGCGCCGCTCGTCGTCGGGCCGCTGCACCAGCAGAGTGCCGTCCTGCGACCGCTGCACGGTGATCGGCTCGGGCACGGTGTGCGACAGGGTGCCCTTGGGCCCTTGCACCGTCACGGTACGCCCGTCGACGGCCACATCGACGCCGGCAGGCACGGTGATCGGCTGCTTCCCGATGCGCGACATCTCGTCTCCTCCCCTCTCACCAGACGAAGGCGAGGACTTCCCCGCCCACGCGTTTCTTGGCGGCCTGCCGGTCGGTGAGCAGCCCGGTGGACGTGGAGATGATCGCCACGCCCAGACCGCCGAGCACCTTGGGCAGCGAGGTCGACTTCGCGTACACCCGCAGGCCGGGCTTGGACACCCGGCGCAGGCCAGCGATGCTGCGCTCCCGGTTCGGGCCGAACTTCAGGTCGACCACCAGCGACTGACCCACAGCGGCGTCCTCGGTGTGGAAGCCCGAGATGTAGCCCTCTCGCTGGAGGATCTCGGCGATGTGCACCTTGATCTTGGAGTGCGGCATCACGACCCGGTCGTGATAGGCCGAATTCGCATTGCGCAGACGGGTCAACATGTCTGCGATCGGGTCGGTCATCGTCATAGTGACCTCCTACCAGCTGCTCTTGCTGACGCCGGGGAGTTCGCCGCGGTGAGCCATCTCGCGAAGACAGATCCGGCACAGCCCGAACTTCCGATACACCGCCTTGGGACGCCCGCAGCGTTGGCAGCGGGTGTAGGCCCGCACCGCGAATTTGGGTTTGCGCGCGGCCTTGATGATCAGCGCCTTCTTCGCCATCAGCTCTCCTTGAAGGGGAAGCCCAGACGACGTAACAGCGCCCGGCCCTCCTCGTCGGTGGTCGCGGAGGTGACCACGGTGATATCCATACCGCGCGGGCGGTCGATGCTGTCCGGGTTGATCTCGTGGAACATCGACTGCTCGTTGAGCCCGAATGTGTAGTTGCCATGACCGTCGAACTGGGTCGGCGACAGACCACGGAAGTCTCGGATACGGGGCAGCGCGATCGTCAGCAGACGGTCCAGAAACTCCCACATCCGGCTGCCACGCAGGGTCACCTTCGCGCCGATCGGCATCCCCTCGCGCAGCTTGAACTGCGCGACGGACTTACGGGCGCGCTGCACCAGCGGCTTCTGGCCAGTGATCGTCGAGAGGTCCCGTACGGCGCCGTCCATCAACTTGGCGTCCCGGGCGGCGTCGCCGACGCCCATGTTCACCACAACCTTGACCACTCCGGGTACCTGCATCGCGTTGGAGTACCTGAACTGCTCGCGCAGCGCGGCGACGATCTCATCGCGGTACCGGACCTTCAGCCTCGGTACCTTCACCTCTACGGTCGTCATCTCACATGTCCTTGCCGGTGCGCCGCGACACGCGCACGCGCCTGCCCTCGTCATCAATGCGGTAGCCCACCCTGGCCGGCTTGCCGTCGGAGTCGACGACCATGACGTTCGAGATGTCGATGGCAGCCTCCTGCGTGACGATCCCGCCGCTTTGCGCACCGCGCTGGGTGCGGCTGACCCGAGTGTGCTTCTTGATCCGGTTGACGCCCTCCACGAGCACCCGCCCGGTGTCCGGGTATGCCTGGATCACCCGGCCCTTGGCGCCCTTGTCCTTGCCGGCGATGACCACCACCATGTCGCCCTTGCGAACTTTCATGTCTAGAGCACCTCCGGGGCCAACGAGATGATCTTCATGAATCGCTTGTCCCGCAGCTCCCGACCCACTGGACCAAAGATCCGGGTACCGCGTGGCTCGCCATCGGGCTTGATCAGTACGGCAGCGTTCTCGTCGAACCGGATGTAGGAACCGTCCGGGCGGCGCTTCTCCTTGACGGTGCGCACGATGACGGCCTTGACTACGTCGCCCCGCTTGACGTTGGCGCCGGGAATGGCTTCCTTGACGGTCGCCACGATGATGTCCCCGATGCCAGCGTAGCGGCGCGCGCTACCGCCGAGCACCCGGATGCACAAGATCTCCTTGGCCCCCGTGTTATCGGCGACCCGCAGTCGCGACTCCTGCTGGATCACGTCAACTCCTTCTCGCGCCTGCGAGTCTTGCTAAAGTCCGTCAGGCAGTTCATCAGCGCTGACGCGCAGTCGATCACTTGGCCTTCTCGAGGATCTGGATCAGCCGCCAGCGCTTGGTCGCCGACAGCGGGCGAGTCTCCATCAACAGCACTCGATCACCGACACCCGCAGCATTGACCTCGTCGTGCGCCTTCACCTTGGTGGTGGAACGCATCACCTTGCCGTACAGCGGATGCTTCTTGCGGTCCTCAAGCGCCACCACCACCGTCTTGTTCATCTTGTCCGAGACGACGACACCTTCCCGGACCTTTCTCTTATTTCGCCCTTCGGGCTGGGTCGCCCTATTTCGCGCTTCGCTCACGCCCACGGTCTC
Source organism: Pseudonocardiaceae bacterium (assembly GCA_035997545.1). Taxonomy (GTDB): domain Bacteria; phylum Actinomycetota; class Actinomycetes; order Mycobacteriales; family Pseudonocardiaceae. The sequence goes on along the minus strand of DASYIL010000284.1, from coordinate 30,361 downwards.
GCTCATGCAGCACCCTCACTTCCCGCAGTGGCGTCCGGAGACACCGACAGACCCAGCTCACGTTCGCGCATCACGGTGTAGATGCGGGCGATGTCGTGCCGGACCGTGCGCAGCCGGCGGTTGTTGTCCATCTGTCCGGTGGCCATCTGGAAGCGCAAGTTGAACAGTTCCTCCTTGGCCTCGCGCAGCCGCAGCATCAGCTCGTCGTCGCCGAGCTCACGCAGTTCGCTCGCAGCGGAGGTGGCTGCCATCAGAAGTCCACCCCCTCGCGGGTCACGATCCGGCACTTCATGGGCAACTTGTGGATCGCGCGGCGCAACGCCTCGCGGGCCACCGTCTCGTTCGGGTAGGTCATCTCGAACATGATCCGGCCCGGCTTGACGTTGGCCACCCAGTACTCAGGCGAGCCCTTACCGGACCCCATCCGAGTCTCCGCCGGCTTCTTGGTCAGCGGGCGATCCGGGAAGATGGTGATCCAGACCTTGCCGCCACGACGAATGTGGCGGTTGATCGCGATACGGGCAGACTCGATCTGCCGGTTGGTCACGTAGGCCGGTTCCAGAGCTTGGATCCCGAAGTCCCCGAAGGTGACTTGGGTACCGCCGGTGGCCATACCCGACCGGCTCGGCGAATGCTGCTTGCGATGCTTGACCTTGCGTGGGACGAGCACGTTTCAGCCCTCCCCGTGTCCTGCGGTATCGGCCTCGCCGGTATTGGTGGTGTGCTCAGCCGTGGTCATGGTCGGCTCCGCCACAGCGGCCTCCGGACCGTCGTCGACGACGGTCTGGCTGGGTGTCTCTGTTGGCCCCATCGTTGGCCCCGCCGCCACCTCAGCCGCCGCGGCGCGGCCCGCCTCGGTAGAGGTACCCGTCGTCCCGGCGGCTCCGGAGCGACGCCGGGCAGGACGCTCCCGCCGCGGCGCCCGGGCCGCAGCGGCCGCGGCGTGGTCGGTGTCCCGCTCACGTCGCCCGCCGACCACGTCACCCTTGTAGATCCACACCTTCACGCCGATCCGGCCGAACGTCGTGCGAGCCTCGAACAGTCCGTAGTCGATGTCGGCCCGCAGTGTGTGCAGCGGAACGCGGCCCTCGCGATAGAACTCCGAGCGGGACATCTCGGCGCCACCCAGGCGGCCCGAGCACTGCACCCGGATGCCCTTGACTTGGGGTGACCGCATCGCCGATTGGATGGCCTTGCGCATCGCGCGCCGGAAGGCGACCCGGTTGGACAGCTGCTCGGCCACGCCTTGGGCCACCAGCTGAGCCTCCGACTCGGGGTTCTTGACCTCGAGGATGTTGAGCTGCACCTGCTTGCCGGACAGCTTCTCCAGCGCTCCGCGGATCCGGTCGGCCTCAGCGCCGCGCCGGCCGATCACGATGCCCGGCCTTGCGGTGTGGATGTCGACCCGTACCCGGTCACGGGTACGCTCGATCTCGACCTTGGCTATGCCCGCCCGCTCCATCCCCTTGGACAGCAACCTGCGGATCGCGACGTCCTCCTTGACATACTCCGCATACTGCTTGTCCGCGTACCAGCGGGACTTCCAGTCGGTCGAGATGCCGAGCCGGAAGCCGTGCGGGTTGATCTTCTGACCCACTAGCGGGCACTCCTTTGCTGGCGGGAGCTGGCCTTCTGGCTTGCCTTCGCGCCACGGGATCGGGCCGGCGTCCGGCGCTCCGGAACGGACTCGACCTCGACCGTGATGTGGCTGGTGCGCTTGCGGATCCGGTAGGCCCGACCCTGGGCACGGGGGCGGAACCGCTTGAGCGTCGGCCCCTCGTCCACGAACACCCTGGCCACCACGAGGGTGTCGGGGTCCACCGCAAGGTTGTTCTCGGCGTTGGCCATCGCACTGGCCAGCACTTTCGACACGGGGCCAGAAGCGGCTTGCGGTGCGAACTTGAGCACCGCAAGCGCCTCGCGCGCGCTGCGGCCCCGGATGAGCTCGACCACGCGGCGCGCCTTCATCGGCGTCACGCGGACGTACCGAGCCCGCGCCACCGCGCGGGACGGCTCCTGCGCGGCCGTCGCGGCCGCCTGGTTAGGGGCGTCCATGCGCTGCTACCTCTTCGTCTTTCGTAGGTTCTCGTCACTGCTGTGGTTCTCGTCACTACTGTGGTTCTCGTCACTACAGACTCGCTACTGACACTGAACCGCTCTAGCGGCGCCGCGCCCGCCGGTCATCCTTGATATGACCCCGGAACGTGCGGGTCGGGGCGAACTCACCAAGCTTGTGGCCGACCATCGCCTCAGTAACGAACACCGGGACGTGCTTACGGCCATCGTGTACCGCAATGGTGTGGCCGATCATGTCGGGGATGATCGTGGAGCGGCGCGACCAGGTCCTGATGACCTGCTTGGTGCCGGCGTCGTTCTGCGCGTCCACCTTCTTGAGCAGGTGGTCGTCGATGAACGGGCCCTTCTTCAGGCTGCGTGGCATTGTTCCTCCCTCCTGCTCAGCGCTTCTTACCAGTGCGGCGGCGACGGACGATCAGCTTGTCGCTGGGCTTACGGCGCCGGGTGCGACCTTCAGGCTTGCCCGCTGGGTTCACCGGGTGGCGCCCACCGGAAGTCTTGCCCTCACCGCCACCGTGCGGGTGGTCGACCGGGTTCATCACCACACCGCGAACCGTGGGGCGCTTCCCCTTCCAGCGCATCCGGCCGGCCTTACCCCAGTTGATGTTGCCCTGTTCGGCGTTGCCAACCTCGCCCACGGTGGCACGACACCGGACGTCGACATTACGGATCTCGCTCGACGGCATCCGCAGCTGGGCGTGAGGACCGTCCTTGGCCACCAGCTGAACCCTTGCGCCGGCCGAGCGAGCGATCTTCGCCCCGCCGCCAGGGCGGAGCTCGATCGCATGCACCACCGTGCCGACCGGGATGTTGCGCAGCGGCAGGTTGTTGCCCGGCTTGATGTCGGCCTTCGGGCCGTTCTCCACCATGTCACCCTGACGCAGCTTCTCCGGGGCAATGATGTATCGCTTCTCGCCGTCGGCATAGTGCAGCAGCGCGATCCGCGCGGTGCGGTTCGGGTCGTACTCGATGTGCGCGACCTTGGCCGGCACACCGTCTTTGTCGGCCCGCCGGAAATCGATCAGGCGGTAGGCGCGCTTGTGACCGCCACCTTGATGCCGAGTCGTGATCCGGCCGTGGACGTTGCGGCCGCCCCTGCCGTGCAGTGGGCGGACCAGCGACTTCTCCGGATGGTCCCGGGTGATCTCAGCGAAGTCGGAGACGCTGGAGCCGCGGCGACCCGACGTCGTCGGCTTGTACTTGCGGATGCCCATGTCGTAGCCCAGTTCCTTTGGTGACCGCTCAGGCGGCCGGTCCGCCGAAGATCTCGATCGGCTTGCTCTCCGCGGACAGCGTGACAATCGCCCGCTTGGTGTCCTTGCGCTTTCCGTACCCGGAGCGGGTCCGCTTGCGCTTACCCGACCGGTTGAGAGTGTTGACACTGACCACCTGCACGCCGAAAACCTTCTCCACCGCGATCTTGATCTCGGTCTTGTTGGCGTTCGGCGCGACGACGAAGGTGTACTTGTTCTTTTCCAGCAGCCCGTAGCTCTTCTCCGAGATGACCGGCTTGAGGATCACGTCACGGGGATCGGGAATCACTGGGCCTTCTCCTTACGCACCCGGCCGGTCAGGAACGCCTGCAGGGCGTCTGCGGTGAACACCACCTCGTCGTTGACCAGCACGTCGTAAGTGCTGAGCTGGTCGGGGTTCAGCACGTGCACTGAAGGGAGGTTGCGGACGCTGCGGCGGGCCACCTCATCAGCGCGGCTGACCACGACCAGCAGCCGGGTGCCTGGGCCCCGGTCGACGAGCCCTTCGAGGACCTGACGAGCCGTCTTGGTGGACGGCACGTCACCGGAGACCAGCCCGGAAACTACGTGCACCCGTCCGTCGCGGGCCCGGTCGGACAGCGCGCCACGCAGCGCAGCGGCCTTCATCTTCTTCGGAGTGCGCTGGCGGTAATCCCGCGGCGTGGGACCGTGCGCAATGCCGCCGCCGGTGAACTGAGGCGCCCGGATCGAACCCTGACGAGCCCGCCCGGTTCCCTTCTGCCGGTAGGGCTTGGTGCCCCCGCCGCTGACCTCACCCCGGGTCTTGGTGTCGTGCGTACCCTGCCGCGCCGCGGCCAGCTGGGCGACAACGACCTGGTGCATCAACGGGATGTTCGCCGACACGTCAAAGATCTCGGCGGGCAGTTCAGCCGTACCCGCCGTGTCGCCTTCGGGAGTCCGGATGTCGACCGTACTCACTGCGGTTCACCACCCTTCGCGGCGGTCTTGATCAAGACCAGGCCACCCTTCGGACCGGGCACCGCACCCTTGATCAGCAACAGCCCCGACTCGGCATCGACCTGGTGCACGGTGAGGTTCTGGGTGGTCACCCGGACGTTGCCCATCCGGCCGGCCATGCGAGTGCCCTTGAAGACCCGACTCGGCGTGGCGCAGCCGCCGATCGAACCGGGCGAGCGGTGCTTGCGCTGGGTACCGTGACTGGCGCTGAGACCGCTGAAGCCGTGCCGCTTCATCACGCCTGCAGTGCCTTTGCCTTTGCTGGTCCCGACCACGTCGACCACAGTCCCGGCGATGAACACCTCGGCGGTGAGTTCCTGGCCGACCTGGTAGTCCGCCGCGTCGGCGGTGCGCAGCTCGACCAGGTGGCGCCGCGGCGTGAGCCCCGCCGCCGCGTAGTGCCCGGCCACCGGCTTGGTCACCTTGCGCGGGTCCACCGCGCCGAAGGCCAGCTGGACCGCGGGATAGCCGTCCTTCTCCGAGGTGCGGATCCGGGTCACCACGCAGGGCCCGGCCTGCACCACGGTGACCGGGACGATCCTGTTGTTCTCATCGAAGATCTGGGTCATCCCGAGCTTAGTGCCCAGTATTCCCTTCACGGTCCTACTGCCCTGATGCTCCGAATCAGTCGCTGTCATCTCCCGGCCTTACTGGATATTGACGTCGACGCTGGCCGGAAGGTCGATACGCATCAACGCGTCCACCGTCTTAGGCGTCGGGTCGAGGATGTCTATCAGCCGCTTGTGCGTGCGCATCTCGAAGTGCTCCCGGGAATCCTTGTACTTGTGCGGCGAACGGATAACGCAGTACACGTTCTTCTCGGTCGGCAGCGGCACCGGTCCGACGACCCGAGCGCCGGTGCGCGTCACGGTCTCGACGATCTTGCGCGCAGACGCGTCGATCGCCTCGTGGTCGTAGGCTTTGAGTCTGATGCGGATCTTCTGTCCCGCCATGGTGGCTTGCCGTCCTGTCAGTCTCGTGCCGCTTGTCTGGTGGTGCTGCTGTCCTTGGTACTGGCCGGGGCGAGACCCGGCCTGCCCCGGCACGGGCACCGGCCCCCGCGGTCGGGTGTGTCGCGCTCGGTGCACCGACTGATGCCGTGTCATCCATCCACAGCAGGCTGTCCGGACATTGTCTAGCTGGGACTCTGCGCGACCGGCAGCTTGCCGAGCCGGCAGCCCGTCAAGCCGACCGATCCTGCCGAGCAATTGGTCCATGGTAAGCGACGCCAGATCACCGACCAAATCCGGGTCCTACACCCTCGCGAGTCCGTAACAGTGTTACGGTACCAGAATGCACTCACGACTCATCCTGTCGGGGACCCGCCGACACCGTAGCGCGTCGACGGGCCCCCGGACTTACTTGATGATCTTAGTCACGCGACCGGCACCGACGGTGCGGCCGCCCTCACGGATCGCGAACTTCAGATTCTCATCCATCGCGATCGGCTGGATGAGCTTTACCGACATCTCAGTGTTGTCTCCCGGCATGACCATCTCGGTGCCCTCGGGCAGCGTCACGACACCGGTCACGTCGGTGGTGCGGAAGTAGAACTGCGGACGGTAGTTGTTGAAGAACGGCGTGTGCCGACCGCCCTCGTCCTTGGACAGGATGTAAACCTGACCCTCAAACTCGGTGTGCGGCGTGTTGGTGCCAGGCTTGATGACAACCTGCCCGCGTTCCACGTCCTCACGCTTGATGCCGCGAAGCAACAGGCCCACGTTGTCGCCGGCCCGCCCCTCGTCGAGTAGCTTACGGAACATCTCGACGCCGGTGACGGTGGTAGTCTCCGCCTTCTCCTTGATGCCGATGATCTCCACCTGCTCGTTCACCTTGACGATGCCGCGCTCCACCCGGCCGGTGACCACGGTGCCGCGGCCGGTGATGGTGAAGACGTCCTCGATAGGCATGAGGAACGGCTTGTCGATCTCACGCACCGGCTCCGGGATGTTCTCGTCCACGGCGTCCATCAGCTCCAAGAGCTTCTGACCCCACTCGGCGTCGCCCTCGAGCGCCTTGAGCGCCGACACGCGGACGATCGGCAGGTCGTCGCCGGGATAATCCTGGTTGGACAGCAGTTCGCGAACCTCTAGCTCAACGAGCTCCATGATCTCCTCGTCGTCGACCATGTCGGCCTTGTTCAGCGCAACGACGATGTAGGGCACGCCGACCTGGCGCGCCAGCAGCACATGCTCGCGGGTCTGCGGCATCGGACCGTCGGTGGCGGCCACCACCAGGATGGCGCCGTCCATCTGGGCCGCACCGGTGATCATGTTCTTGATGTAGTCCGCGTGCCCAGGACAGTCGACGTGGGCATAGTGCCGCTTCTCGGTCTGGTACTCGACGTGCGCGATCGAGATCGTGATACCCCGCTGCTTCTCCTCGGGGGCCTTGTCGATCTGGTCGAACGCGGATGCCTCGTTCACGTCCGGGTACTTGTCATGCAGGACCTTGGTGATCGCCGCGGTCAGCGTGGTCTTGCCGTGGTCGATGTGACCGATGGTCCCGATGTTGACGTGCGGCTTGGTCCGCTGGAACTTCGCCTTCGCCACTGGTCTCGTCCTCCTGGACTCGTTCTCTTGATCCGCCGGACCGTTGGGGGTCCTTGGTGTGGCGGCATGCTGTCAGGTTGTCTGGTGCTGCTCACTCGTCCCGCAACGTCACTGCCTTGCACACTCGTCCCGCAACGTCACTGCCACTGCGTGCGTCTGAGCTGACGGCTCCGGGTGAGTGCGTCCCCTGGTCTCTCTTCATCACTCACCCGTCGCCTTCGCGATGATCTCCTTGGACACGTTGGCCGGGACCTCGGCATAGGAGTCGAACTGCATGGTGTAGTTCGCTCGGCCCTGGGTCCGCGACCGCAGGTCGCCGACGTATCCGAACATCTCCGATAGCGGCACCAACGCCTTGATGATGCGGGAGCCGCTGCGCTCCTCCATCTGCTGGATGTGGCCGCGGCGGGAATTGAGGTCGCCGATGACGTCGCCCATGTAGTCCTCGGGCGTGGTCACCTCGACGGCCATCATAGGCTCCAGGATCACCGGGCCGGCTCGGCGCGCCGCCTCCTTGAGCACCATCGATCCGGCAATCTTGAAGGCCATCTCGGAGGAGTCCACCTCGTGGTAGGCGCCATCCAGCAAGGTGACCTTCACGCCGACCAGCGGATAGCCCGCAAGCACGCCGTACTGCATGGCGTCCTGGGCTCCGGCGTCCACCGAGGGGATGTACTCCTTGGGGATCCGCCCACCGGAGACCTTGTTGTCGAACTCGTAGAGCGCACCATCGCCGGTCGGCAGCGGTTCCAACTTGATGATCACACGAGCGAACTGGCCCGAGCCACCCGTCTGCTTGCGGTGGGTGTACTCGAGCTTGTCCACCGTCTTGCGGATCGTCTCCCGGTAGGCCACCTGCGGCTTGCCGATATTCGCCTCGACCTTGTAATCGCTGCGCATCCGGTTCACCAGCACCTCAAGGTGCAGCTCGCCCATTCCGGCGATGATCGTCTGGCCGGTCTCGTCGTCCTGCTTGACCTGGAAGGTGGGATCCTCCTCGGCCAGCTTCTGGATGGCGATGCCCAGCTTCTCCTGGTCGCTCTTGGTCTTGGGCTCGATCGCGACCTGGATGACTGGTTCCGGGAAGGTCATCGACTCCAGGATGATCGGCGCCTGTGGGTCGCACAGCGTGTCACCGGTAGTCGTCTCCTTCAGACCGATCATCGCGTAGATGTGACCGGCCCGGGCCTCATCGACCGGGTTCTCCTTGTTGGAGTGCATCTGGAAGAGCTTGCCGATGCGCTCCTTACGCTCCTTGGTCGAGTTGATCACCTGGGTACCCGGGGCGACCCGGCCGGAGTACACCCGGACGTAGGTCAGCTTGCCGAAGAACGGGTGTGCGGCAATCTTGAATGCCAGCGCGGAGAATGGATCATCGGTCGAGGGTTTGCGGATGGCGGGCGTGCCGTCAGGCAGCAGACCTGTCATCGGCGGAACGTCCAGCGGAGAGGGCAGGTAGTCGATCACCGCATCCAGCATCGGCTGCACACCCTTGTTCTTGAACGCCGAGCCGCACAACACAGGGTAGACATGGCTGTTCACGGTGAGCTTCCGGATGCCCGCCTTGATCTGCTCGGTGGTGAGCTCTTGGCCGCCGACATAGAGCTCCAAGAGCTCGTCGTCGGCCTCGGCGACGGCCTCGAGCAATTTCCCCCGGTATTCGGTCGCGATCTCGACCAGATTTGCCGGGATCTCCTCGACGGTGTAGTCCTCGCCCTTGCCGACCTCGCCGCGCCACGTCAACGCCCGCATCCCGACCAGGTCCACGACACCCTGGAAATTGGACTCGGAGCCGATAGGCAGCTGGATGACCAGCGGGGTGGCGCCGAGGCGCTCGCGGATGGTGCGCACAGTGAAGTAGAAGTCCGCGCCCAGCTTGTCCATTTTATTGACGAAGCAGATACGTGGGACGTCGTACTTGTCGGCTTGGCGCCACACCGTCTCGGACTGAGGCTCAACGCCCTCCTTGCCGTCGAACACCGCGACGGCACCGTCGAGCACCCGCAGCGACCGCTCCACCTCGACGGTGAAGTCGACGTGGCCCGGGGTATCGATGATATTGATCTGGTAATCGTTCCAGAAGGTGGTGGTTGCGGCGGAGGTGATGGTGATGCCGCGCTTCTGCTCCTCTTCCATCCAGTCCATCGTCGCGGCGCCATCGTGCACCTCGCCGATCTTGTAATTGATCCCGGTATAGAACAGTACCCGCTCAGTGGTGGTGGTCTTGCCCGCGTCGATGTGCGCCATGATCCCAATGTTGCGGACCCTGGCGAGGTCGGTCAGCACTTCACGCGCCACGAGAGTTCATCCCTAGCTGTCTGGATAGTGAGCGGTTCGTCGACACTGCGGTATGCGGTTTCGATTGGCCGTGGTTCGGTTTGCGGTGGTTCGTCACCAGCGGTAGTGCGCGAAGGCCTTGTTCGACTCGGCCATCTTGTGGGTGTCCTCGCGGCGCTTCACGCTCGCCCCGAGGCCGTTACTGGCGTCTAGCAGTTCGTTCGTCAGACGTTCGACCATGGTCTTCTCCCGCCGCTGCCGGGAAAACGCGATCAGCCAGCGAAGTGCTAGCGTGGTGGAGCGCACCGGTCGCACCTCGACCGGGACCTGGTAGGTAGCGCCACCAACACGGCGGCTCTTGACCTCCAACGCTGGCTTGACGTTGTCCAGCGCACGCTTGAGGGTCACCACCGGGTCGGTGCCGGTCTTGTCCCGGCAACCTTCCAACGCTTGGTACACAATCCTCTCGGCAACCGAACGCTTGCCCTCCACGAGGACCTTGTTGACCAGCTGGGTGACCAGCGGCGATCCATAAACCGGGTCGGAGATCAGCGGTCGCTTAGGGGCCGGACCCTTGCGCGGCATCAGCCTTTCTCCTTCTTCGCACCGTATCGACTGCGGGCCTGCTTACGACCCTTCACACCCTGCGTGTCCAGCGAACCACGGATAATCTTGTATCGAACTCCGGGCAGATCCTTCACCCGGCCACCGCGCACCAGGACGATGGAGTGCTCCTGGAGGTTATGGCCCTCACCAGGAATGTAAGCCGTTACCTCGACCTGACTGGTGAGCCGGACGCGGGCGACCTTGCGCAGCGCCGAGTTCGGCTTCTTCGGGGTCGTCGTGTACACGCGGGTGCACACACCGCGCCGCTGCGGGGACCCCTTCAGCGCCGCAGTCTTGGTCTTCGCGACCTTGTCCTCGCGGCCCTTGCGGACCAGCTGCTGGATGGTAGGCATGAACCAGCTTTCTTCGTCTTCGCCAGGTGCTGCTCTGTCATCTCGTACTTGGGTCATCTGTGCTGCCCGGTCACCAGTGGTGCTGCGCGCCCGGTCACTCCGTATCCCGCGGTCGGGCGTGTCGCTGTTGGCCCAGCCGATCGGGTGGATCGGTCCCGACTGGAGCTGGGCGGCACCCACGCCGACCCGGAGGTGGGAGTTCCCGAGGAGACCACTGTATCTACTGGTATCCCCCGGACCCGCACCGCCGGTGGTGCGCAGCGGACAGGCACGCGGAGCGGCCCGACCGGAGTCGGGCACAATGACCAGGATACCGGGGCCATTCGTCGGGGGTCAAAACGCCCCCTCCTTGCCCCCCGCTGAGCCCTCAGACGCGGGGTGAGGAGATGTGCGATGCCGGGACCGCTGGTCGGGCTGCGGGTGATCGAGCTGGCCGGGATCGGTCCTGGTCCCCATGCAGCGATGCTGCTGGCTGATCTGGGAGCCGACGTGGTCCGGGTGGAACGGCCTCCCGACCGAAAAACCGTGCTGCAGCTTGCCCCGGGTGCCGACGACCAGATGCTTCGCGGGCGACGCTCGGTGGCGCTGGACCTGAAGGACCCCGCTGACCGGGAAACCGTGCTGCGGTTGGTGGAGCAGGCCGACGTGCTGGTCGAGGGATTGCGTCCCGGCGTCACCGAGCGGTTGGGCGTCGGTCCCGCCGACTGCCACGCCCGCAACTCGCGCCTGGTGTACGCGCGGATGACGGGATGGGGTCAGCACGGCCCGCTGGCCGACCGCGCCGGGCACGACATCAACTACATCGCGCTGACCGGTGTGCTGCACGCGGTCGGGAACGCCGGGGGAAAGCCGGTACCACCACTGAACCTGGTCGGGGACTTCGGCGGGGGCTCGATGTTCCTGGTAGTCGGAGTGCTAGCAGCGCTGTGGGAGCGGGACCGGTCCGGGATCGGCCAGGTCGTCGACGCCGCCATGGTGGACGGGGTCAGCGTGCTGGCCCAGATGTGCTGGTCGTTGCGTGCCTCGGGGTTGTGGACCGATCAGCGGGGCCGCAACCTGCTCGATTCGGGCGCTCCGTTTTACGACACCTACGCCTGCGCCGATGGCCGCTACGTCGCCGTCGGTGCGTTGGAACCACAGTTCTACGCGGCTCTGTTGGAAGGCCTCGGACTCACCGGGCAGGACCTGCCCGGGCAGTTGGACCCGGACGGCTGGCCAGTGTTGCGCGAGCGGTTCACCGAAGTGTTCGCCAAGCGAAGCTGCGACGAATGGATCGCCGTGTTCGAGGGAACCGACGCCTGCGTGGCACCGGTGCTGTCGTTCGCCGAGGTGCCCACGCACCCACATATCGCAGCTCGCGGCACCGTCATCGAGCTCGACGGGGTGCCCCAGGCCGCTCCCGCACCCCGGTTCTCACGCACCTCCCCCGACCGACCGGCGCCGCCGCCCCAGCCCGGCGCCGACACCGCCGCGGTACTCGCCGACTGGGGGGTGGTCCTTGAAGGACCACCAACCCCCCAGTCGGGTCAGCGGTAGTCGCGACCGAAGTCGTAGTCGTCCAACGGGACGGCTGCTCCGGTCCCGGTGCCGAACACATCGGGCGAGTAGTAGCCGTCGTCGTAGGACGGGATCGCGTACGCCGCGGCCCGTGCCTCCTCGGTCGGCTGCACCTCGATGTTGCGGTACCGATTGATCCCGGTGCCGGCCGGAATCAGCTTGCCAATGATCACATTCTCCTTGAGCCCCAGGAGCTTGTCGCTCTTGCCCTGGATCGCGGCGTCCGTGAGGATCTTGGTCGTCTCCTGGAACGACGCCGCGGACAGCCACGACTCGGTCGCCAGCGACGCCTTGGTGATCCCCATCAGGACCGGACGGCCCGAGGCAGGCTCGCGGCCCTCGGCCACCACCCGGCGGTTCTCCGACTCGAACTCGCCGCGCTCGGCCAACCCACCGGGTAGGAACTCGGTAGCGCCCGAGTCGATGACCGTCACCCGGCGCAGCATCTGCCGAACGATGACCTCGATGTGCTTGTCGTGGATGTCCACACCCTGTGACCGATACACCTGCTGGACCTCGCGGACCAGGTGCAGCTGCACCTCACGGGGACCCATCACGCGCAGCACCTCATGCGGGTCTACCACACCCTCGAGCAGCTTCTGCCCGACGGTGACGTAGTCGTCATCGGCCAGCGAGCGCTCGGTGCCGTCGACGGAGATCACCGCAAGCCGCTGCCGCTTGGACAGCTTCTCGTAGACGATCTCCTCGCTGCCGTCGTCCGGAATGATGGTGATCTTCCAGAACTTCTCGCCGTCCTCGATGCGCACCCGGCCGTCGGCGTCCGCGATCGGCGCCATGCCCTTAGGCACCCGGGCCTCGAACAGTTCCTGCACCCGGGGTAGACCGGTGGTGATGTCTTCACCGACGATCCCACCTTGGTGGAACGTGCGCATGGTCAGCTGTGTACCCGGCTCACCGATGGACTGTGCGGCCACAATGCCGACCGCCTCACCCACGTCGACGAGCTTGCCGGTGGCCATCGAGCGGCCGTAACACACAGCGCACACCCCGTTGGCTGCCTCGCAGGTCAGCACCGACCGCACCTTGACGCGCATGACTCCCGCTAAGAGCAACGCCTCAATCGCGGTGTCGCCCAGGTCGGCTCCTCGCGGCAAAATCACCGAGCCGGAGCCATCCAGCACCTCCTCTGCGGTGCAGCGGGCGTACACGCTGGTCTGCACGTAACGGTGCCGGATCAGGGCACCGTCCGGTCCGGTCTCTGCGACCAGCATCTGGATCCCGCGCTCGGTGCCACAGTCATTCTCCCGCACGATGACGTCCTGCGAGACGTCCACCAGGCGACGGGTCAGGTACCCGGAGTCCGCCGTCCGCAACGCGGTGTCGGCCAACCCCTTGCGGGCACCGTGCGTGGCGATGAAGTACTCCAGCACGGAAAGACCCTCGCGGAAGTTGTGCTTGATCGGACGCGGGATGTACTCGCCCTTGGGGTTGGCGACCAGGCCACGCATGCCGGCCAGGGACCGGACCTGGGTCATGTTCCCGGCCGCCCCGGAAGACACGATCATGAAGACCGGGTTGTCCGCCGGGAAGTTGGCCTCCATCGCCTTGGCAACCTCGTCGGTGGCCTGCGACCAGATCTTCACCAGCTCACCGTTGCGCTCCTCGTGCGAAAGCACGCCACGCTGGTAGCGCTTCTCCACCTGGTCAGCCCTGGCCTCGAACTGGTCGAGGATCTCCTGCTTGGCGGCTGGCACCACCACGTCGGAGCTGGACAGCGTCACACCGGAACGAGTGGCCCAGTGGAAGCCGGCGTCCTTGAGCTTGTCAAGCGTCTGGGCAACGACGACCATCGGATACCGCTCGGCGAGGTCGTTGACGATCGCCGCCTGCCGCTTCTTGGGCAGTACGTCGTCGACGAATGGGTAGTCCTCGGGTAGCAGCTCGTTGAACAGCACCCGACCCACGGTGGTCTCCGCGATCCACGCCGCTCCCGGCTCCCAGCCTTGAGTCTCGCGAAGACGGGCCTCCTCGGCCGGCGACGGCACCACGTTGCGCAGCCGGACCCGGATCTTGGCTTGCAGTCCGATCGTGCCACGGTCCAGCGCCATCAGCGCCTCTGCCGGCGAGGAGAACGCTCGGCCCTCGCCCTTGTCACCTTCGCGAAGCTTAGTGAGGTGGTACAGCCCGGTGACCATGTCCAGCCGGGGCATCGCCAACGGACGGCCCGAGGCCGGGGACAGGATGTTGTTGCTGGACAGCATCAGGATCCGAGCCTCGGCCTGCGCCTCGGCCGACAGCGGCAGGTGCACCGCCATCTGGTCACCGTCGAAGTCCGCGTTGAACGCCTCGCAGACCAGCGGGTGCAGCTGGATCGCCTTGCCCTCGACCAGTTGGGGCTCGAATGCCTGAATACCCAACCGGTGCAGCGTCGGCGCCCGGTTCAGCAGCACCGGGTGCTCGGTGATGACCTCCTCGAGCACGTCCCACACCTGCGGACGCTGCCGCTCCACCATCCGCTTGGCCGACTTGATGTTCTGCGCGTGGTTGAGATCCACCAGGCGCTTCATCACGAACGGCTTGAACAGCTCCAGCGCCATCTGCTTGGGCAGGCCGCACTGGTGCAGCTTGAGCTGCGGACCGACCACGATGACCGAACGACCGGAGTAATCGACCCGCTTGCCGAGCAGGTTCTGCCGGAACCGGCCCTGCTTGCCCTTGAGCAGGTCCGACAGGGACTTCAGCGGGCGGTTTCCAGGGCCGGTCACCGGCCGGCCGCGGCGACCGTTGTCGAACAAGGCGTCGACGGCCTCCTGCAGCATCCGCTTCTCGTTGTTGACGATGATCTCTGGAGCACCGAGGTCGATGAGCCGCTTGAGCCGGTTGTTCCGATTGATCACCCGGCGGTAGAGGTCGTTGAGGTCAGAGGTGGCAAAGCGGCCGCCGTCGAGCTGCACCATGGGGCGCAGGTCCGGCGGGATCACCGGAACACAGTCCAGCACCATTCCCATGGGGTTGTTGCGGGTGGCCTGGAATGCCGCGACGACCTTCAGACGCTTGAGGGCCCGCAGCTTCTTCTGACCTTTGCCACTACGGATGGTCTCACGCAGATTCTCCGACTCAGCGTCGATGTCGAAGTTCTCCATCAGCTTCTGAATCGCCTCGGCACCCATGGCGCCGGTGAAGTAATCGCCGTAGCGGTCGTACAGCTCCCGGTAAAGCAGTTCGTCCACGATGAGCTGACCGACATCCAGCTTGGTGAACGTGTCCCAGATCTCATCGAGTCGGTCGAGCTCGCGCTGGGTGCGGTCACGCAGCTGGCGCATCTCGCGCTCGCCGCCCTCCTTGACCTTGCGCCGCACATCACTCTTGGCGCCTTCGGCCTCCAGCTCGGCGAGGTCGGCCTCGAGCTTCTGCGCACGTGCCTCGATATCGGCGTCGCGGCGGTCCTCGATTCGCTTGCGCTGGACACCGATCTCACTCTCCAGTGTGGGGAGATCGTTGTGCCGCTCCTCGGTGTTCACCGCTGTGATGGCGTAGGCGGCAAAATAGATAATCTTCTCAAGGTCCTTGGGAGCCAGGTCGAGCAAGTAGCCCAGCCTGCTCGGGACACCCTTGAAGTACCAGATGTGGGTCACCGGCGCGGCCAGCTCGATGTGGCCCATCCGCTCCCGGCGCACCTTGGCGCGGGTCACCTCGACGCCGCAGCGCTCGCAGATGATGCCCTTGAAGCGGACGCGCTTGTACTTACCGCAGTAACATTCCCAGTCCCGGGTTGGACCGAAGATCTTCTCGCAGAAGAGCCCGTCCTTCTCCGGCTTAAGCGTACGATAGTTGATGGTCTCCGGCTTCTTAACCTCGCCGAAGGACCACTGGCGGATGTCCTCTGCGGTCGCGAGGCCGATGCGGAGCTCGTCGAAGAAGTTGACGTCAAGCACGTCGGGGTCCTTCTCCCTATGTTGATGTAACCCTATGTTGATGAAATCCCTGAGTGATGAGGTCAGGGTCGCCCTTCGTGCGGGGTATTCGCTAGTTTCGTGTTTGGTACGTCCGGCGCGGGGATGGGCGGGAGGACCACCCCCGCGCCGGACGCGGTCTTTGGCCTCTACTGCACGACGTCGTCTACCGAAGGAGACTCGTTACGAGAGAGGTTGATGCCGAGGTTGGCGGCGGCCCGCTCCAGGTCCTCATCGTCGGAGTCCCGCATCTCGATCGCTGCGCCGTCGCTGGAGAGCACCTCAACGTTGAGGCACAGCGACTGCAGCTCCTTAAGCAACACCTTGAACGACTCGGGGATTCCCGGCTCGGGGATGTTCTCACCCTTGACGATGGCCTCGTACACCTTCACCCGGCCGAGTACGTCGTCGGACTTGATCGTCAGCAGTTCCTGCAGAGTGTACGCCGCCCCGTAAGCCTGCATCGCCCAGCACTCCATCTCGCCGAAGCGCTGACCACCGAACTGCGCCTTTCCACCCAGCGGCTGCTGCGTGATCATCGAGTACGGGCCGGTCGAGCGAGCGTGGATCTTGTCATCGACCAGGTGCAGCAACTTGATGATGTACATGTAGCCAACCGCGACCGGGTAGGGGTAAGGCTCACCGGTACGACCATCGAACAGCTGCGCCTTGCCATCGGCTCCGACCATCTGCTCGCCGTCCCGGTTGGCCAGGGTGGAGCCGAGTAGACCGGTGATCTCCTCTTCCCTGGCGCCGTCGAACACCGGCGTGGCGACCACGGTGCCCGGCTCGGCCTGGTAGAGCTCCTCAGGCAGCCGGGAGGCCCACTCCGGATCACCGTCGACCTGCCACCCGCTCTTGGCGATCCAGCCGAGGTGGGTCTCCAGAATCTGCCCGATGTTCATCCGGCGTGGCACACCGTGGGTGTTGAGGATGATGTCCACCGCCGTCCCGTCGGGCAGGAACGGCATGTCCTCCACCGGCAGGATCTTGCCGATCACGCCCTTGTTGCCGTGCCGGCCGGCGAGCTTGTCGCCGTCCTGGATCTTGCGCTTCTGCGCGACGTAGACCCGGACCAGCTCGTTGACGCCGGGCGACAGCTCGTCATCGTCTTCCCGGGAGAACACCCGGATGCCGATGACCTTGCCGGTCTCGCCGTGCGGCACCTTGAGGCTGGTGTCGCGGACCTCCCGGGCCTTCTCGCCGAAGATGGCCCGGAGCAGCCGCTCCTCGGGGGTCAGCTCGGTCTCACCCTTCGGCGTTACCTTGCCGACGAGGATGTCCCCGGCCTGCACCTCGGCACCGATCCGGATGATGCCGCGCTCGTCGAGATCCGCCAGCACTTCCTCGGAAACGTTGGGAATGTCCCGGGTGATCTCCTCGGCGCCGAGCTTGGTGTCCCGGGCGTCGATCTCGTGCTCGTCGATGTGGATAGAGGTGAGCACGTCATCCTGAACCAGGCGCTGGCTCAGAATGATTGCGTCTTCGTAGTTGTGGCCCTCCCACGGCATGATCGCCACGAGCAGGTTCTTACCCAGGGCCATCTCGCCGTAATCGGTGCACGGCCCGTCGGCGATCACCTGGCCGACCTCCACCCGGTCACCCTCGGCAACGATCGGTCGCTGGTTGATGCAGGTGCCCTGGTTGGACCGGTGGAACTTGTGCATCCGGTACGTCTGCCGGCTGCCGTCATCGGCCATCACCGTGACATAGTCAGCGCACAGCTCCTCGACCACGCCGGCCTTGTCGGCCACCACGACGTCGCCGGCATCCACCGCGGCCCGCAGCTCCATACCGGTTCCCACCAGCGGCGACTGACTGCGCAGCAGAGGCACCGCTTGGCGCTGCATGTTGGCGCCCATCAGCGCCCGGTTGGCGTCGTCGTGCTCGACGAACGGGATCATCGCGGTGGCCACCGAGACCATCTGCTGCGGCGAGACGTCCATGTAGTCCACGCCCTGCGGGTCGATGTAGTCGACCTCGCCACCCTTGCGGCGGACCAGCACGCGCTCCTCGGCGAAGGAGCCGTCCTCCCCCAACACCGCGTTGGCCTGCGCGATGACGTGCCGGTCCTCCTCGTCGGCGGTCAGGTAGTCGATCTGCTCGGTGACGCGCCCGTCGACAGCCTTGCGGTAGGGCGTCTCGATGAAACCGAACGGGTTGACCCGGGCGTAGGACGACAACGACCCGATCAGCCCGATGTTCGGGCCCTCCGGGGTCTCGATCGGGCACATCCGACCGTAGTGCGAATGGTGCACATCCCGGACCTCGAAACCGGCCCGCTCCCGGGACAGACCACCTGGGCCCAGCGCGGACAGCCGCCGCTTGTGGGTCAACCCGGCCAGCGGGTTGGTCTGGTCCATGAACTGGGACAGCTGGGAGGTGCCGAAGAACTCCTTGATTGCCGCCACTACGGGACGGATGTTGATCAGAGTCTGCGGCGTGATGGCCTCGACGTCCTGAGTCGTCATCCGCTCCCGCACGACCCGCTCCATGCGGGACAGGCCGACCCGGATCTGGTTCTGGATCAGCTCGCCCACAGTGCGCAGCCTGCGGTTGCCGAAGTGGTCGATATCGTCGGTCTCCACCGGCACGACCGCGTCTGGGCCACCGCTGGCGGCTGGCATCGTCGTCTCACCCGCGTGCAGCCGAACCAGGTAGTCGATGGTGGTGACGATGTCGTCCTCGGTGAGCACCCCGTTGCGGTGCGGCAGGTTCAGGCCGAGCTTCTTGTTCACCTTATAGCGGCCGACCTTGGCGAGGTCGTAGCGCTTGACCTTGAAGAAGAGGTTCTCCAGCAGCGCCTGCGCGCTCTCCTTGGTGGGCGGCTCGCCCGGGCGCAGCTTGCGGTAGATGTCCAGCAGCGCCTCGTCGGGGCCGCCGGTGTGGTCCTTCTCCAGGGTGGCGAGCAACGTCTCGGAGTGCGCGAATCGGGCGGCGATCCGCTCGGTTGTCCAGCCCAGGGCCTTGAGCAGTACGGTGACCGGCTGCCGGCGCTTGCGGTCGATCCGCACGCCCACCGTGTCGCGCTTGTCCACGTCGAACTCCAGCCACGCACCGCGACTGGGGATGATCCTGACGCTGTAGACGTCCTTATCGGTGGTCTTGTCCACCGCGTGGTCGAAGTACACTCCAGGGGAGCGGACGAGCTGGGACACCACGACCCGCTCGGTTCCGTTGATGATGAAGGTGCCCTTGCTGGTCATCATCGGGAAGTCCCCCATGAACACCGTCTGTGACTTGATCTCACCGGTGTTGTTATTGGTGAACTCGGCCGTGACGAACAAGGGCGCCGCGTAGGTCATGTCCTTGTCCTTGCACTCCTCCACGGAGGCCTTGACCTCGTCGAAACGTGGGCCGGAGAAGGACAGGGCCATCGATCCGGAGAAGTCCTCGATCGGGGAGATCTCCTCGAGTACCTCCGCGAGACCACCCACGGGCTCGTCGTCACCGGCCTCGATGCGACGCTGGAACCACGCGTCGGCACCAACCAGCCACTCGAACGATTGGAGCTGGAGGTCTAGCAGATCGGGCACCGCAAGCGGCTCGCGGATCTTCGCGAATGATGGCCGGGCCGGGGCTCCCGGAAGGCGGGGTACGGAGTTAATCGCAGCAGAGGACTTGGTAGGGCGGGAGACTGCCAAGATGCGTCCTTCCGAACACTAGCGCTGCCAAGCGCAGGGGTGCCTGGCCTCCTGGGGCCACGCTCCTGGCGCTGTCCTTGGTGCAGTTGCTGATGCAGTTATGGCGGTACTGTTGTTGTTACTGCCGTCTACGCAGCCAGACTGCCCCTGAGCCCAAGATGACCTTTGAACGCAGGGGAAGCGAAGAGAGGGCAGCGCAAAGTGACAGTCTAGCCGCTAGGACGGCGACTGTCCAGCACCGGACACAGCCGGCGCGAGCGTGCTCTTAGAGTGACCTGCCTGACGCCGCCAGTCAAGACCGCGTCGTCCGATCAGTGGTCGGATACGCACGATCAGCGGCCGTTTACCTGATCGGCGCAGCCGATCGGCGCAAGTGTAGTTGCAGGGTTGGATGGGTTCGAGGCGGTCAGAACGGTTCCACGTCGGCGATCTTCCAGCTGCCGTTGACTCGCTGCGCGGTGACGGTGAGCCTGCCCGCGGCAAGAAGTGGCTGGGCCTCGGCGCCCCGCTTCGCCTGCTGGTCTATGAACACCACCACGATCGCCCGGTCACCGTCGAGCACCTTGACGGCCAGCGCGGGCACGGTCGCCACCACCACGGCCTGCTGCCCTGGTGCCAGCTCCCGCACCCGGGCGAACTGTTGAGGAAAGTCCCGAGCGAACGGGCCGGTGATGGCGTCGGTAGCGGCCCGTTCGTTGTCATCCAGCCGGGCGAAGTCATAGGAGAAGACACGTTGCACCGCCTCGCGCACCTGCCCGGAAACCTGAGCCGTGGCGCCGACGTAGACCAACGCGTCATTGCTCGCCACCGCAGACCCGAGCAGCTGGTTGGCCTTGCCGCGGAACCACGCCGCGAGACTCAGCGCGATCACCAGCGCAGCGACCAGCCCCACCAGCGTCGCCACCCCGGTCGCCAGCCGGCGCGGCGGCGCGACCGTCTCCAGAGCGGGAGTCGGATTGTCGACCGCGCCAGGCCGGCCCTCGTCCTGAGCGGGCTGACCGGGCGGCTCGGTGGGGTGTTGCAGTCCGGCGACCCGCGGACGGCGGGCCGGGCTACGGCGGCGCGGTGGCACTAGCGGACTCCTATTTCGGCGGCGAGGGCTTGGCCGCGGGACACGCTCCGGGCACCGGGTTTGCGGCACCGACCGGCGCCAGCTTGTCGACCTTCCAGACCGTGCCGTCACGACGCATCTCAAGCTGTATGCGCCTGCGCACGCAGCTCGCGTCACCTTGCTCGCGTTGGGACGTGACGTCCACCCCGACGAGCACCCGCGCGGTACCGGCACGCTCGTCGAGCTCGGCGACCGCGCCGTCGAGGGTCCTCGCGGTCGTGGTCGTTCCCGAGTCAGTGATGGCGCGGGCGTAGGCGTCCCGGTTGGCCCGCACCTCACCGAGCAGCGAGCCGGTCGCTGAGTGTTCCCACAGCGTCAACCCCTCCTGCACCCTCCGATGATCGAGCGTATTGAGGTTGACCGTGGCCTGCTGGGCATCCTGAAGCACGGCGTCCCGGGCCATTCCCAGAGCGAGAGACTCATCGTGTGCGGTCAGATACCAGGACACGCCGAACCAGCCGGCGGCGACGAAAGCGACCACGGCAAACACCGCAACCGCGACGGTGGCCGTCCGTAGCGGCCCGCCCGGGGAGGCTCGCATGGCGGCGGTCATGGTCGACCAGGCTACCTTGACGCGTTCTGGAGGCAGAACGCCGCTATTCGACCGCTGGTAAGCACACTCAGCATCCAGAACGGGGCTTGGGTGAGTAGGACTCAACCCTCCAGGATCGACGCGAGGCTCGTAATCGGCGCACTGGGCGGTCTGCCGGGGCGCACCATAGGCGAAGCCGGCTGCCCGGACCCGCCAGCGACGATCTGAGCTGGCACCCCGGCACGCGGCACGTTCTGCGCCCCACGAACGTCGGTCGGGCTGCCTAGCGGCTCGGCACAGAAGGCGTCACGGTTGGCCGGGGTCGGCGCGGTGTCCGTCCCGGGCCGTCTGGTGGTGCCCTCGTAGCCACGCACGCAGGCGTACGGGGCAAAGAAGTTGAGCACCAGCCCAAGATGCGCGAAGCCGTCATCGGGCACGACCGACGAGTCGGTTGTGGCGGTGACCACTGGGTAGACGGACAGCAGCTGGCGCAGCGCGGCCTGACGCGGCAGCGCGACCCGGGACACCGTGAGCAGGTCGGCAAGCAGGTGGCCGATCTGGTTGCCACTGTCCTGGATCAGCCCGCTGGTCTGCGTCGCGAGCTGCGGCGCCGTCCTGATCAGGCGGCGGATGTCCGGGTCCGAGGACCGCAGCTGCGCGGCGAGCAGCGCGAGGTCCCGGCTGAAGGAGGTGATCGCGCTGGACTGCTCGTTCTGCGTCTGCAACACCACCCGCCCGTCCCTGATCAGGGTCAAGGTCTGCGGCAGCGCCGCGAGGGCGTCGCGAGTGAATGCGTCGGTGCTGTCCAGCAGGGTCTGTAGCTCCGGCCCAGTGCCGGTGAACCCGGTGCCCAGCTCGTTCACGTCGGTGCGCAGGGAGTCCAGCGGCACCGAGCGGACAAAGTTGTCCAGGTTGGCGATGAGATCCGCGACCGCAACCGGCGTGCTGACCCGGGATGCCGGGATCACCGACCCGGCCGCCAGCATCGGGCCGTCTGCGCGCACCGGCCGCAGGTCGACGAACTGCTCACCAATCACGGACAGATTGGCCACCACGGCGTCCAGGTCGGCCGGAATGGGTGGAGCATCGGACTTGATCTCAAGTTGCGCATCAACGCCCTGGCTGGTCAGCCGCAACGGTCCGACCCGGCCGACGCTGACGCCGCGGTAGGTGACGTCCGCCCCGGTGAAGATCCTGCCGAAATCCGTGAGCTGCAGGGTCACCGGGTAGGGGCCGGCGCCCAGCAGCGCGGCCGCGTCGAGGTAGCGGACGCTGACATAGCCAACCCCGAGCACGGTGACGACGACGAACCCCAGGAGCTGCAGCCGGACTGTCCTGCTGATCATGCTGTGCCCTTTCCCATCGGGCCGTCCAACGGACCGCGCAGCAACGGGGCAAGCAGCGCGTCCATCCCACCGGCGTCCATCCCATTGGGGCCCCCGGAGGCGGACGCCGGTGGCGGCAGCACGTCGGACAGCCCGTCCAGCAGCGGCCCGAGCAGCGGGCCGCCCGGGGCCAGCGGATGCCCGAGCTGCGCGGGCACCCCCATCAGCGGCTGCCCGGACGCGGAGAGGTTGTCCAGCACCGTGCCGAGGTTCAGGTCGGCCCTGACGAACAGGTTGGAGTAATCCCCCTTGAACGCCTCGCGGACGGCCCCGTCGGTGAATGGGTAGGTGGCGATGAGCTCCAGCGCGTTGGGCAGATCCTGGCCTGCGTTTGCCAGCTGTTGCAGTGTGGGGCGCAGCAGTTGCAGGTCGGCGATCAGGTCTTCGCGACTGCGGTTGATGGTGTCGGTGGCGACCACCGACAGCCGGTCCAGTGCCTGCAGCGTGCCGGTGAGCTGGGTGCGCTGGTCGGCCAGCACCTTCAGGCCAGGTGCCAGCCCGTCCAGCGCGGTGGCAATGTGCCCGCGCTGCCAGACCAGTGTGGCCGAGAGCCGGTTCAGCGCGTCTAGCGCCCGGTTGATCTCATCCTTGCGCGCGTCCAGGCCCGACACCAGCGTGTTCAAGCCTTCCAGCAGTGCCCGAAGCTGCGGTTCGCGGCCGGACAAGGCTGCGTTCAGCTCGGTGGCGATGGTCCGGATCTGGTCGACACCACCCCCGTTGAGCAGTAACGACAGCGCACCCAGCACCTCCTCGACTTCGGTAGCGCGGCTGGTGCGCGGCAAGGGGATCAGATCGCCGTCACCCAGCTTGCCCCGCGGTGGCTCGGCGGTGGGCGCCGCGAGATCCACGAACTTCTCCCCCAGCAGGCTGGTGGTGCGCACCCGCGCGACTGCGTTGGCGGGCAGCTCGACGGTCCGGTTCAGCTCCAGGGTGACCATCGCGTGCCAGGTGTCCGGGGCGAGCGTGATCTTCCGAACCGCGCCGACCGACACGTCGTTGACCTTCACCAGCGACTGCGGCACCAACTCCAGAACGTCGGAGAATTCAGCGGTGACCCGGTAAGGGTCATCGCCGGTGTCCGCGCCGCCGGGTAGCGGCACACTCTGCAGCCCCCCTTGCAGCACGGCACAGCCCGCCGTCAGGGCCCCGACAATTGACCCCATGATTGACAGCGTGAGCAGCGCTGCCACCGTGGGGAGCCGGCCCATCACTGCCCCCCGGGCACGGTCGGCAACGCGAGCATCGGCAGTGGCGGCGGTTGCCCGGCCTGCAGGGCAGTGATCACTTGGGCGACCGACGGCAGTGGCGCGGCGCCGGTGAGCTGGGGCTCCAGCGCCCGGCAAGTCTCGGCCAGCGTCGCGGGCACCTGCCGCGGGGCGCCGCGCCGGAGCAGCTCGCAGACCAGCAGGATCGGCGGGGACCTCAGTTCCTCGAGGTTCGCGCGGGTGTCCAGCGTGCCGGACGAGGCGTTGTAGGCGTTGTTCAGGTTGCCCAGTCCGGTAGGAGCAGTGTCGAGGATCTGGGCCAACGCGTCTCGTTGCTGCACCAGGACGGCGGTCACCTCGATCAGCCGATCCACGTTCGACTTCACCACCGCCCGGTTGTCCTGCACGAAGACGGCCGCCTCGCCCAGCGCGATCGACAGCTGCTGCAGCGCCGCACCGAGATCGCCACGCTCACCGGCCAGGAAGTTCGACACGTCGGCGAGCTGGGCGTTGAACTGCCGCACCTGCGCATCGTTGGCGGCCAGGGTGGACACGAAGGACTGTAGATGGGTGATGGTGCCGAACAATTCCTTGCGGGATCCGGCCAGCGTGGCGGACAGCTGTGCCACGTTGCCGATCGTGTCGTTGATCGCCTGGCCGTTACCGCGCAGATTGTTCGCACCGACGTTGAGCAGGTCAGAGAGGGCGCCCTGGCGGTTGGCGCCGTGGGGGCCGAGCATGGTGGCGAGGTCGTTGACGGTGCGGGCCAGGTCGTCCACCCCGAGCGGGACGGCGGTGCGCTCGAGGGGGATCACACCCCGGTCCGGCATCTTCGGACCCCGGGTGTAGGCAGGGGTCAGCTGGATGCTGCGGCCGGCGACCAGGCTGGGCGACACCACCACGGCCGAGACGTCAGCCGGCACGTCCACCGAGTCGTCGATCGTCATCACGACCTTGACGACCGGGCCCTGCGGCTGCACCGAGGTGATCCGGCCGACTGACACGCCGAGGATGCGGACCTCGTTGTCCGGGAACACCCCGACGGCGGAGGTGAAGTAACCGGTGATGGTGCGCCCGGTGCTGCGGGTGAGCCACCACATGCCGGTAGCCACCAGCAGGCTGAGCACGCAGCCGATCGCGATCATCCGGGCCACCCGGCCCATGCTCAGCACCCTGCCTCGTTGATCGTGAGCGGGCCCAGCGCGGTCGGCGGGGGCAGCAGCCCGCAGACGTAGTTATCGAACCACCGCCCGTTGCCCAGTGTGTTGGTGAACAGCCGGATGAACACCGGAGCCAGCTGCAGTGCCCGGTCCAGGTTGTGCTGGTTTCGCTGCAGTACCGCGGCCACCCGGTCGAGTTGCTCCAGCGCGGGACGTAGCTGCCGGCTGTTGTCCGCCACCAGGCCACGTAGCTGCAACGACAGCGTCTGGACGCTGGTCAGCAGCGCGCTGATCGCCTCCCGGCGGCGCCGGACCTCGGCCAGCAGTAGGTTGCCGTCGGCGAGCAGCCGCTCGAACTCAGAGTTGCGGCTGGCCAGCACCCCGGACAGCTTGTCGGTGCCGGCCAGCAGCTGGCGGATCTCCTGGTCCCGGCTGGCGATGGTCCGGGACAGCCGGGACAGCCCGTCCAGAGTGCCGCGTACCTCGTCGGGGGTGCCGCGGAAGGTGTCGGCCAGCGTCTGCAGGCTCTGCTCGAGCCGGCCGGTGTCGATCTGCTGGAGCGTCCCGGACAGGCCGTTGAGCGCCTCGATGACGTCGTAGGGCGCCGCGGTGCGCTGCAGCGGGATAGCCACCGTGGGATCCATCACGCGCTCCCCGCGCGGGTCCAGGCTCACCGACTTCGCGCCCAGCAGGCTCTTGATCTCGATCGAGGCGTTGGTCTGGTCCCCGATCCAGACATCCCTGATCCGCAGGGACACCCGCACCCGGTCGCCGGCCAGCTCGACAGCGGTGACCCGACCGACCTCGACCCCGGCGATGTACACCGGGTCACCGGTTTGCAGGCCGGCAGCCTCGCTGAACTCCGCGGTGTAGGTGGTGCCGCCGCCGATGATCGGCAGGCTGCCGGCGTATGCGGCGGTGGCCAGCAACGCGATGACGACCAGGCCGATGATCGCGATCGCGGCCGGGTCGCGCTGGCGCATCGACCTCATGGGGCGCAGCGACGTCACGGCGAGCACCTCGCGGCGGGCGGCGGCGTGGTCAGCGGTACCACCAGAGGCGCGTTGGTCACGGGGACTGTGACGGTGCCCTCGATCCCGCAGAGGTAGAAGTTGAACCACGAGCCGTAGCTGCCGGCGCGGCTGAGCGTGTTGAGTTTCTCCGGCAAGAATCGCAGCACCCCGTCGACGACCTGCTCGTTGTCGGCCAGGTTGGTGGACAGGGCACCCAGCGCGGCGATGTCGTCACGCAACGCGGGCCGCGCATCGCGCACCAGACCGGCTGTGGTGTCGGCGAGCTGGCCGATTGAAACGATCGCCTCGCCGATCGGCGCTCGGTCCGCGGCCAACCCCGAGACCAGCCGCTGCAGCTGCCGGATCAGCGAAGATAGCTGCTGGTCGCGGGCGTTGACGGTAGCCAGCACGGCATTCAGGTTCGCGATCACCTCGCCGATCACCCGGTCGCGGTCGGCAAGGTCCCGGGTCAGCGCGGAGGTGCTGGCGAGCAAGCTCGCCACGGTGCCGCCCTGACCCTGTAGTACCTGCACGATCTCGAACGACAGCCGGTTGATCTGCTCCGGGTCCAACCCGACGAGCAACGGCGTGAACCCGTTGAACAGCACGGTGAGGTTCAGCGGCGGCGTGGTGCGCTCGATCGGGATCAGCCCGCCCGGCGGCAGGGTCTCACCGACCGGGCCGGCGCCCCGCTCCAGGGCGAGGTAGCGCTGCCCGATGAGGTTGCGGTATAGCACAGACGCGGTTACCGACGCCGGCAAGCGCTGGCGGGTGTCCACGCTGAAGCCCACCTGCGCGACCCGCCGATCGACGAGCTCGACGGAATCCACCGACCCCACCCGAACGCCCGCGATCCGCACGTCGTCGCCCACCAGCAGACCACTGACGTCGGTGAACCTCGCCAGGTAGCCGGACTTGCTGGTCAGCGTGGCGTTGGCGATCGTCAGCGCGAGCAGGCCGGTCGCCAGTGCGGTGACGACGGTGAACACGATCAGCTTCGTTAGTGGCGCCAGGACCCCCCTCACTGCAGCGTCACCTCCGTTCCCCGCAACAGCGGGCCGACGAGGAAACTGCTCCAGCCGGGGATCTCCGCGGGATGCTCGCCGCTGGCGGAGGCGAGCAGCGTGGCGATGAACTGCTGCTCGGCTGGGGAGTTCGGCAGGCCGGTGCTGGGGGACGGGTCTGCGGGACCGGGCGGTGGCGCCGTCGAACCGTCCTGGATCGGGCCACCCGGGTACTGGGGGAACTTCGTCCCGTCGCGCACCGGATAGCAACGCGGGCCGCGGTCCTCTTCGTAGCGCGGCTCGTCCACCCCGGGCAGGTACTTCCCGCGGTTGTTGGTGACCTCTAGATAGATATGCAGCCCGGGCTGGCTGGTGCCCACGCCGAACGCACGGTCGAATTGGGGCACCAGCCCTGCGATCTGGTTCAACAGGCAGGGGTACTCCGGGGCATACCTGGCCAGCGACTCCAGGGTGGGCTTGCTGTCCGCGGCCAGCGCGATGAGGTTCTCCCGGTTGCCGCGCAGGAAGATCCTGAGGTCGTCGGATACCTGGGTGACCGAGGAGAACAGCCCGGCCAGGTTCTCGCGCTGCTCGAACACGGTCCGAGTGGTGGTGGACAGATCCGCCAGCGCGGCGAGCAGGTCAGGGGCGGCCCGGGTGTAGGTGTCGGCCAGGTCGGCGCTCCGGGTGATGTCCTCCTGCAATTGCGGCAGCGCGGTGTTCAGCCCGCTGACCAGCTGCTGCACCCTTACCAGAGTGTCACCGAGCTGGCTCCCGCGACCACGCAGCGCCCCGGAGATCGCACCGAGCGTGCCGGCCAGCTCCTGCGGCGCCACGTCCTGCAGCAGCGGCAGCAGGCTGTCCAATGCCGACTCCAGCTCCCGGGCCGGCTGGCTGCGGTCCCGTGGGATGACGTCACCCGCGGACAGCGGCCGTCCCGACGGGCGCTCCGGCAAGACGAGCGAGACGTACTTCTCCCCGAACAGCGTCTTGGGCAGCAGCCGGGCGCTGACATTGTCCGGGATCAGGTGCACCAGCTCCGGGTTCAGCGTCATGCGCACCGTGGCCACGCCACCCGAGGAGCTCACGTCGGCCACCTCACCGACGATCAACCCGCGGACCTTGACGTCCGAACGCTTGTCCAGCTGCAGGCCGGTGTGATCAGTCTGCAGCGTCACCGGGACGCCACGGGAGAATGCGCCGGAATACGTCGCGACCGACAGCCCGATCAGCGAGACGACCACCACCAGGAACGCGACGCCCTGCAGCCGGCGCCGGATCACTGCGGTGGTCATCCGGCCACCCGCACCGAGGTCGTCGTACCGAAGATGGCCAAGGTCAGGAAGAAGTCAATGATGGCGACGATCACGATGCAGGCCCGCACCGCGCGCCCCACGGCGATGCCCACCCCAGCCGGTCCTCCGGTGGCCCGGTAACCGTAGTGGCAGCAGACCAGGATGATCACAAAGGCGAAGGTCAGGACCTTCACGTAAGACCACAGGACGTCACTGGCCGGGAGAAACAGGGTGAAGTAGTGATCGTAGGTCCCCCCGGGCAGCCCACTGATCACTGTGACGTTCAGCCGGGATGCAGCGTAGGACATCACCAGTCCGATGGTGTACATCGGGATGATCGCGATGAGGCCGGCGATCACCCGTGTGGTGATCAGGTACGGCACGCTGGGCACGCTCATCGTCTCCAGCGCATCGATCTCCTCGGAGATCCGCATCGCTCCGAGCTCGGCGGTGTAACCCGCGCCAAGCGTGCAGATCAGAGCTTGCGACGCGACCAGCGGCGCGATGTCGCGGGTGTTGAAGTACGCGGTGACGAACCCGGTCAGGGCCTGGGTGCCGAGGCTGTCCAACGCCCGAAAACCCTGCAAACCCACCAGGCTTCCGACGAACAATGACAACGCGGCCATCACGCCGGCGGTGCCGAGGATGATGATCAGGGCGCCCGAGCCGAAGCTGACCTCAGCCAGCAGCCGGGCGATCTCCTTGCGGTATCGCCGCAGGGTACGCGGGATCCACCCGATGGCCCGACCGTAGAGCGAGAGCTGGTCGCCGAAGTCGTCCAGCTTGTCCAGCGGGGCCTGAGCAACTCTGCGGACCCATTGGGCCATCGTGGTCACCGTCTCACCCACCCTTCGGCGGCACGATCTGCAAGTAGATCGTGGTGACCATGAGATTGATCAGGAACACCAGTACGAAGGAAATCACCACGGACTGGTTGACGGCCTCCCCCACTCCTTTGGGCCCTGGCGGCGGGTTGAGCCCTCGGTACGCGGCGACGATCCCAGCGGCCAGCCCGAACAGCGCCGCCTTGATCTCGCTGACCACGATGTCGGAGACCTGCGCTGTGATATTGAAGCTGGCAATGTAGGCCCCGGGCGTGCCGCCCTGGACCACGACGTTGAAGTAGTAGCCGCCTGCGACGCCCACGACCATGGCCAGCCCGTTGAGCACGACCGCGACCCCGATCATCGCGAGCACCCGGGGCACGACCAGGCGCTGGATCGGCGAGATGCCGAGCACCTCCAATGCGGCGATCTCCTCGCGGATGGTGCGCGCTCCCAAGTCAGCGCAGACCGCCGCACCGCCGGCGCCGGCGATCAGCAGCGCGGTGGTGATCGGCGCTGACTGCTGGACGATGGCCAGCACACTGCCGGCACCAGTCTGGGACTGGGCACCGAACTGCCTGGTGAGTTCCCCGAGCAACAGCGCGATGGTCGCGCCGAACGGGATGACGAACAGGGCAGTGGGCAGCGCGGAGACCTTCGTGACGAACCACGCTTGCTCGATGAACTCCCGTACCGGGAACGGGCGCTGGAACAGCCTCCGCGTCACCTCCAGGCCGAGCGCGAACAGCCGGCCGGTCTGGGCCAGCGCGCCACGGCCCGGGAATCCGCTGCTCACCGAGTCTCGATCTTCCCTTGGCCACCGTTTTCTGTACCCTTTTTTGGGGCTGTAGGGCCGAGCCGGTAGTGGCGCCGCTCGACGTCGGTGAGGCTGGCGCGGATGGCGTCCTGGGCGTTGGTGGGCAGGGTATGCAGCATGCCCATGAGGCGGTTTATGCGGCGGGACACGGCCTTGCGTTCGGGCAGGCCCGGCGAGGCCGTCAGTTGCGGTTTGAGATCGGGTAGCCCGGCCAACTCGCCCTCCATCTCCGCCAGCTCGCGTTCGGCCTGGCCGGAGTCCTTCTCCTCCGACATCCCGATCGGGCCCTGCCGGCGGCCATTGAGGAACTGCGCGACCGCCGGTTCCGCACTGGTCAGCAGGACTTCGCGGGGCCCGAACATGGCCAGCTGCTTGCGGTAGAACATGCCGATGTTGTCCGGCACGGTCTGGGCGGTGTTGATATCGTGGGTGACGATCAGAAACGTGGCGTCGGTCTGCGCGTTGAGATCCACGATCAATTGGTTCAGATAGGCTGTGCGGACTGGGTCCAGCCCCGAGTCCGGCTCGTCGAACAACACGATCTCCGGGTCGAGCACCAGAGCCCGGGCCAGGCCCGCTCGCTTGCGCATTCCCCCGGAGATCTGTCCGGGCAACTTGCGCTCGTCGCCGGTCAGCCCGACCATCTCTATCTTCTCGCCCACGATGGCGCGGATCTCGGTCTCGGACTTGCGGGTGTGCTCGCGTAGCGGGAAAGCAATGTTGTCATACAGGTTCATCGAGCCGAACAATGCGCCATCTTGGAACAGCACCCCGAACTGCTTGCGGATCTCATACAACCTCCGCT
>DASYIL010000283.1:0-15202 GCA_035997545.1 Pseudonocardiaceae bacterium | reverse complement strand
ACCCCGGACCGCGACTCCGGATCGATGCGCATGCACCGGTTACTGCTGGCGCTGGTCGAGCTCGGCCAGCGGGTGGTGTTCTTCCCGTCCAACGGCGCCCTCCTGCAGCCCTACACCGGTGAGCTGCAGCGCCACGGGATCACTGTAATCCCCGACGCCGCCGGGCAAGCCACTTTCCTGCGCGAGGCGGGCGCGGCGCTGACCCTGGCCATGCTCTCCCGCCCGCAGGTGGCCTGGAAGCTGCTGGAGGAGCTGCGGATGCTCGCGCCGCGCTGCCTCGTCAGCTACGACACCGTGGACCTGCACTTCCTGCGCCTGCAACGGCAGGCCGAGCTGGCCGCGTCGGTGGGTGACCAGCAGGGTGCGACGGCCCTGGCAGGCAAGGCGGCCGCGTCGAAGGAACTGGAGCTGGGGCTGGTGCGGGCCGCAGACCTGACCTTGGTGGTCTCCGAACACGAGCAGCGCCTGCTGCGCGACCTGGTCCCACCGGCCGACGTGCGGGTGCTGTCCAATGTGCACCACCCGGTCGGCGAGGTGCCCGGGCCACAGGGACGCGCCGGGCTGCTGTTCGTCGGCAGCTTTGACCACCTGCCCAACCGGGACGCGGTGGCCTGGATGGTCCGTGACGTGCTGCCGCTGGTGTACCGCCGGCATCCCGGAACGGTGCTTCATGTGGTGGGCAGCAACCCCTCCCCCGACGTGCTGGAGCTGGCCGGCGACGCCGTCGAGGTGCACGGCTGGGTGCCTGATCTGGTGCCGTGGCACCAGCAGTGCCGGCTGTCGGTGGCGCCGCTGCGGTACGGGGCCGGCGTGAAGGGGAAGGTCGGCGAGAGCATGGCTGCTGGCCTGCCGACGGTGTGCACGCCGGTGGCGGTCGAGGGAATGCGCCTGGTCGACGGGCAGCACGTGCTGGTGGCCGCGGATGCGGCCGGGTTCGCCGACCACGTAGTGGCGCTGCTCGACGACGACGGGCTGTGGCGCACGGTGTCCGAGGCCGGCGCCATCGCGATCATGGAACGGTTCGGGTTGGACGTCGCCCGCACCGCCCTGCAAGATGTCCTGGACACCGGCGCCAAGCTGACGTCCGGGGCCAATTCGACGGCTCATCCGTCGGCTGGGTAGGTAGCTCTCTAACGTCCCCGCACCGTCGGCGGCGCGTAGGTCACCTGCTGGTTCACCACGAAGTCGAAGGTGGACAACACCGAGTCGCGGTCCGAGCCGAACACCTCAACGAGGATCGCCCGGTCGTAGAGCACATACGCCGCCCGGTACACCGTGGACGGGGCGCTCAAGCCCGTGCCCAGCACCGCCACACCCTGCTGGGCGCGAGTGTCATCTACCGTCAGCCCACCGTCGCGCTGCACGGTGATGATCGTGTTCGCCACGTCAGTCGCGGCCTGCTCATCGCGCAGGGCGAAGGCGAACATCCCGATCGTGTTGCTGCCCACTGTGGTGGTCTTGAGCACTCCGTCGGTCATCGCGCCGGCGCGCAGGGCGTTCAGGATAGGTCGGGGCACCAGGTTGCCGCTCGCCAACCGGGGCAGGTCGAGCAGCCCACCACCGCCGCGGGACTGACCAGGCGGATCGATCAGTGCTTGCTGGGTGTTCTCCGGCGCCGGGCTCGGGACCGGCGGGGGAGGCAGCTCGCGGGGGGCAAGGGCTGGTGGGGGCGGGGCCAGCGGGGGCTGGTTGGGTTGGGGCAGGGCTGGCTGCGTGCTCGCAGCCTGGTTCGGGGAACCCGAGCTCAGGGTGTAGGCCACCCCTGCGCCAACCAGCCCCACCACGAGGACCGCCAGTACCCCGGTCCCGATGATCTGCCTGGACCGGGACTGCATCGTCGGCGTCCCGAACACGTCAGAATCCTTCCGCATCCATGCGCTCTGCTGTTCGGCGATGGGCTGTTCGGCGATGGGCTGTTCGGCGATGGGCGGCAGATCCGAGCCGGCCCAGGGTGGAGCCGAGTCATCGAAGGCGTGGTTGTCGACGGGAGGGCTGTCAACGGGCCGGAACAAGTCCTGGACCTCACCGGACCGCTGCTGGTAGGAGGGGCTGGCCTGATAGGCCTGATAGGAGGAATTGGGCGCAAACGCCTGGGTGCGTTCCCAATCCTGGACGTCGCCGGTTCGCGCAACCTGGGTGGCCTCCGCCGGGTCGCCTCCGTTGGTGTCCCGCGGGACCGCCTGCATCACCTGCGTCGTCGGCTCCGACGGCGAAGTCTCCCACCGAAAAGCCGGCGGGAACGGGTTAGCCGGCTGGACTGCACCGGCCGCGGTGCCGTTCGCGTCCTGCCGGGTGCCGGCCCGCCGCAGCTCGCCACGGCGTCGGCGGTAGTCCTCAGGAGACAGCCGCCCCGCAGCGAAATCCTCGTCGAGCTGCTGCAACTCGTTCGGCGAGGTCACTGCACCACCACCCCCTGGGGTCATCGGGTCGAGCGTCATCGGGTCGAGCGTCATCGGGTCGGGCACATTGTGCACAGCAGCCACGCTGGGTTCACGGCCGACCTCCCCCCGTGAGCAGCCCTGTTACTCTCCCGCCCTGATGGGCGACGGAGTGAGCAGTTGTGGGCGGGCGCGGGATGGTCGAACTCCACGCGCGGCAGCGCCTTTGAAGGCGCACCCGAACACCGGTTTCGCGTGGTTGCGGATGATCGGTGCGCTGACCGTCGTGGTCGATCACTCGGCGCCGCTGACCGACCCGTCGCGCCTGACGGTCTTTCCCACGTCGTGGAACCTGTCACCCGGCTACATCGCTTTGATGGGGTTCTTTGCGATGAGCGGCTACCAGATCAGCGACAGTTGGCGCCAGGATCCAAGCTGGTGGCGCTTCAGCGCCAAACGGGTGTTGAGATTGTGGCCTCCCCTGCTTTTCGTGGTGCTCGTCACGGCCTTGGTGATCGGACCGCTGGTCTCGACCCTCGCTATGACTGAGTACCTTTCCGCTCAGGGCACGTGGGGATACATCGTCAACAACGCGGGCCTGTACACGTTGCAGCATCGGCTGCCCGGTGTGTTCGTCAACAATCCCTATCCCTGGTCGGCGAACGGGTCAATCTGGACACTGCCGATGGAGCTCACCGGCTACCTGTTCGTCCTCACGTTCGGCGCCGTCGGGCTGTTCCGTCGGGCCCCGTGGTTGACGATCGTCCTGATGCTGACCCTGGTCGCGCTGGACCGCCGGTTCGAGGCGAGCTTCGGCAACCCCGGAGATGGCGGCTCGTTCCTGCAGGTGCCGATCGGGTCGATGGTGGCTTTCCTCGTGGCGTTCAGCATCGGCATGGTTCTGCACGCCTACCGGGACCGGATTCCGCTGTCTCCTGTGGTGGCGTGGTCTCTGGTCGGGCTCCAGATCGCGGTCCACACCACCAAGGCGGGGGCTTTGACCCTCCCGTTCATGGCCGGGTACGGGGCGCTGGTGCTGGCGTTTCACTGGCCGGCTCGCCTCGAGGGATACGACTCGTGGGTATTCGGCAGTTATGGCTTGTACGTGTGGGCATTCCCGGTCCAGCAGCTGCTGGTCATGGGCGGCGTCGATACGCAATGGCCGCTGACGGTCACCGCGCTGCCGCTGACCTACCTGTGCGGTTGGCTGTCATGGCGCTACATCGAACAACCCACCTTGTCATTGCGCCGTTACCTTCAGCGCCGCGCGCCCCATCCGAGTGCTGCCAACCGACTCCTGCGGCTCTCGCAGCTATCCCCTCCCGAGCGGGAGCCGTCCGTGCCGGCAGCCTCGGCGTAGCCTGGCGGCATGGCGCTGTTCGGACGCGACAAGACCCGCATGGTGACCGCTGAGGAAGCGCTGCCCGGGAGATCCAACCCGATGCCGGTCCCGGAACGGCACGCCGTCACCGGCCACCGCATCGTGCCCCCGTTCCCCGACGGCCTGCGCACCGCGGTGTTCGGGATGGGCTGCTTCTGGGGCGCCGAGCGGATCTTCTGGCGCACCCCGGGGGTGTACTCCACCGCGGTCGGCTACGCCGGCGGTCACACCCCGAACCCCAGCTACGAGGAGGTGTGCTCCGGGCGGACCGGGCACACCGAGGCGGTGCTGGTCGTGTTCGACCCAGCGCAGGTCTCCTATGCCGAGCTGCTGCGGGTGTTCTGGGAAGGTCACGACCCGACGCAGGGGATGCGGCAGGGAAACGACCGGGGCACCCAGTACCGCTCCGCGGTCTACACCACCGACGCCGAGCAGGCCACCGAGGCACAGGCGAGCCGCTCCGTCTACCAGCACGCGCTCACCGTCGCCGGGCGCGGGCAGATCACCACCGAGATCGCCCCGCTGGCC
The DNA here is from genome assembly GCA_035997545.1 of Pseudonocardiaceae bacterium. Lineage (GTDB taxonomy): Bacteria > Actinomycetota > Actinomycetes > Mycobacteriales > Pseudonocardiaceae. The sequence continues at coordinate 10,915 of DASYIL010000283.1, read as the reverse complement.
GAGTTCTACTACGCCGAGGATTACCACCAGCAGTACCTCGACCGCAATAAGAACGGCTACTGCGGGTTAGGCGGCACAGGAGTCGCGTGTCCGGTTGGCACCGGTGTCGAGGCTCACGACGCCTGACGTGCCAGAGGCTGCCCCTGGCGATGATGGTCGCCCGGAGCCGACCCGTTGGACCATCCATGGCGAGCGGTTGGTGGATGACACTCGGCGGCTGCGGTTGAGCATCGCGCAGGTGGAGTTGCCCGACGGGGTGCACTTCGAGCAGTACGTGTTGCGGATGCCCCAGGCCGCGATGACGGTGCTGCTCGACGATGCCCGAGCGCGGGTGCTGATGATCTGGCGGCACCGGTTCGTGCCGGACTGCTGGACATGGGAGTTACCCGGCGGCTACGTCGACGCGGATGAAGATCCGGCGGTGACGGCGGCACGCGAGGTCCAAGAGGAGACCGGCTGGCGGCCCCGCAGCATGAGGCCATTGACGCGGTTTCAGCCGTTGGTTGGCACGGCCGATTTCGAGAACGTGGTCTTTCTGGGCGAGGGCGCCGAGCACACTGGCAAGCCCGCCGACATCAACGAGACAGCCCGCGTCGAGTGGATCACCATAGATTCGATTCCCGACCGCATTGCCCGGGGTGAGATCATCGGGGCGGGCACCCAGATCGGGCTGCTGCACGTCCTCGCGTTTCACGCTCCCCCGGCTCGCTGAACTAGCACACGGATCTGCTCGTTGAGGCTCTGCACTGCCGGTTTGGCCTGGAACGGCGCCAGCCGCCGTGACAGGTCGACCAGGTCGGCGTCGGTCCGGGCTGACCGCACGTCGGCGGCCATCCGCAGCGCGGCCAGGCCGGTTTCGCAAGCTTCGTCGACCTTGCGCTGGTCGGCCAACGCCGAGGCGAGCAGCGTCAGGTTGAACAGCCGGCCCCGGTCATAGCCATCGATCATGTCCAGCGAGCGTCGTGCGAACCGCTCGGCCTCGGTGGGACGTCCCAGATCGCGGAAGCAGCGCCCGAACTTCGCGGCCAGGTAAGCGCCATCGAAGTAGGCAAGCCATTCCGGGCGGTCTCGATCCTCCGCAGCCGTGAAGGCCTGTTCGGACTCACGAAGCGCGGCCAAACATTCGCGCGCATCGTTGGTCAATGCGAGCCCGTGTGCTTCCATCACCGCCGACTCTGAGACCAGCGCCGGCACGCCCGCCCGCTTGCCGTTGTCCTTGGCAGCTCCTGCCAAATCGATCGCCAACGCCGGGAAGCGCAGGAACGCGGCCTGATGGCTCATCCCGGCTAGCATTTCGCCTGCCAGTGCGTCGTCGCCGATGTCTTGACAAAGATGCATCGCCTGCCAGAGATACCGACGGCCAGAGCCGACGTCGCCGACGTCGTAGGCCATCCATCCCGCCAACTGGTTGAGCTCGGCCGCCGCTGCGAACAGGTCGCGGCGCACGTCGTCGCGGTAGCGGCCCGCACGAAACAGAGGGAGCACATCAGATGTCAGGTAGTTGGTGAGCGCCGAGCGAGCGTGACCCCCGCCGAATCGGTTGTCCAGCCGGCGGAAGGTCTGCGTCATCTCCCGAATGATCTGCACGTCCGTCATGCCCACCGCTCGCGTGTTTGACCGCGGCGGGGGCTGCGCGCTGAACCAGCTGAATGTCGAGTTGACGGCAGATGCCGCACCGGCCGCCAACGCTCCCAGCAGTTGCCGTCGTTGCACGTCCTCACCTTCCCTCTCGGACTCGTCGTCGAGGCTATGGGCGTCGCGCGGACGTACGTATGCGCAGACTGGTTGTTGCGATAACTGGAACCAGAGGTAGCGCTCAGGTATGTGCAGGGCACGAGACCACTGGTCAAGTTTGTTCAGATCGCAAGGTGGTTGTGGGGCGCTCTCCAAGCGGCTGACCTGGCCCTGTGTCTGACCAAGCCAGCGGCCGACCTTCGCCTGGGTGAGTACCGGCCGATGCTCGTGGCGGTAGGCGTTGATCACCTGTCCGAAGTGCCGGGCCTTCCGTGCGTCTCGTAGCCGACCTGGCGGTTCATCAGCAGAAAACCACTGGAGGCCAGACCCAGGTGAACACCGATGGCTAACAACAGTCGTAGTAGCTACGAGCATTACCGGGAAGCCGTATATGCCAGGCTCAGTGTGTATACCTTGGCGCTCGATAACCCGGATGATCGGGGGGTCGCGATCATCGCCCGCACCGAGCTACCTCGCTATGTGCGGTACTGGGTCGATCTGCTTGGCGCACGCGTTCCTGACCATCGCGCCAGTACGAGCCACCGTACCGTCGAACTGGATTGTTAAAGGGGGCACCTCGCGGCGCCAATCAGGCCCGGTCGGTCGCTACGTGATGTCGAAACCTGGGTGCCCCGGTTCTTGATCTCTGACAGGACCCGCATCCAGTACTTCGCGCCCTCCCCGTCACCATGCTCACCGGCCCATAACCCCAGGATGTCCCAGTGCCCGTCGACCGTGACCGCCAGCGCGACATAAATCGACCGGTTCGCCACGTTGCCGTCCCGGATCTTGACATTCACGCAATCAATAAAATCACCGGATACACCACATCCAGCGGCCGACTCTGCCAGGCCGCCATCCCCTCCATCACCCGATCCGTAATGGCCGAGATCGCCTGCTTCGACACCTGAGCACCATAGATCTCGGCCAGTGCGCGGAAATCTCACCGTGAGTCAACCCCTTGGCCGACAACGAGATCACCAGATCATCAACACCGGACAACCGCCGCTGACGCTTGCCCACAATCACCGGCTCAAACGAGGACTCCCGATCCCGCGGCACCTCAATCTCCACCGGCCCAGCCTCAGTCAACACCGTCTTCGACCGCGTCCCATTCCGAGAATTACCACCATTGCGCCCGGCCGGATCATGCTTACCATAACCAAGATGGCCATCCATCTCCCCCTCCAGCGCGCACTCGACCGCCACCTTGGTCAACCGGCCCAACAGACCACCCTCCCCGGTCAGCCTCAAACCCTCGGCCCGAGCCCGCGCGGCCAACTGCCGCACCAGCTGCTCTCTAGGCCATCCCCCGGCTCAGCCGACGCATCCATCGTCACAACAGTCACAGGTGTCGGCGCCATCGGCTGGGTGCTTTCTTCTTGTTCTTCGACGCCCGTTGTTGTCAAATGTTTTCTTGGCTCCAGAGGGCGAGCCATCTGTGGGCTAGGAGCGTGTAGCGGTGGTGAGTGCCGTATATCCGCACGAGGTCTTTGAGGACCGCGGCGGTCAGCTTGTGGGCCGTTTCGGCGTGGCCGGATTCGCCGGTCCATCGGGCGAGGTGGGCCCGGGCAATCAGCGTGTGCCGGTGGTCGGGGCCGAGGATCCGTTCGTCGTCGTCGACTAGCTCGGCGGCTAATTCCCGGGCGCGAGCGGCATCCCCGGCTTCCCCTGTCCAGTGGATGAGATAGGCGCGCGCGGCCAGGGTTTCGCGGTGCTCGGGGCCGAGTACTCGCTTACCGTCGTTGACCACCGCAGCGGCCAACTCCCGCGCCCGCGCTGCATCCCCGGCCTCTCCGGTCCACCGAGCAAGACGGGCCCGGTGACCCAGCGTGACTAGATCATCAGCGCCAAGCGCTCGCTGGGCATCTTCGACCACCGCGGCGTTTAAGTCCCGGGCCCGTTCTACCTCACCGCAAAGCGCGGTCCACCGGATGAGACTGCCCTGGGCAAACAAGGTGTACCCGTGGCCGGCTCCCAGTACTCGCGTCAGGTCCTCAACCACTACGGCGGCCAACTCCCGCGCACGCCTGGCTTCCCCGGCCTGGCCGGTAAAATAAGCAAAAACTGTCCGGGCTACCAGCGTGGTCGGGTGATCGGGGCCCAGAATCCGCCCGTCGTCCTCGACCAGCTCGGCGAGCAGGTCCCGTGCCCGCACGATCTGTCCGGCTTCACCCATCCAGTAGCCATGGACGTGACGCAAGTTCAGGGCAATGGGTTGGTCGGGTTCGAGGTGCTCGATCAGGGCTCGAACGTGGATCTGCAAGCTCTGCCACACGGTAATGGTTTGCCACCCAGTGGTGGCATCCGCCAACTTGCTTGTCCACGAAGCAGCGCCCCCCCACTTAGGGCACGTGTCGTCGAGGAGGACCGCGGCGGCGTTGATCCAGGCGCGGTGCTCGTTGGCGGCGGTGAGTTGGTCGGCGGTGACGGCTTGCACGAGTCGGTGCACGGTCACCGACCTCGCGGGGCCGCTGCAAGTGAGCAGACCATAGGCGAGTAGTTCGGTGATCGCCTTGTGCTGGTGAAGGGAATCGTTGAGGAGCGGCCGCACCAGGGCAGTTACTGCCTCGGGCAGCTGAAGCTGGTCGGTCTCAGCAGTGAGCAGCCGATCAAGCGGGATGGCGTCAGGGGCATACCAGGCCAGCAGGTTAAGCAGCGCGCGCGCTGGTGGGGACAGTTGGTCGAAGGCCAGTTGCCAGGTGGTCGCCACGGTGTCGGGGTAGTCCGGAGCGTGGCCCTGCTGGTGTAGCTCCGCCCGCCGACTGCGATACAGCATCAGATAGGTGGCGAGGTCCAGCGCGCTGTGTGCCACATAGCAGCCGGCTTGGGCCAAGGCCAGCGGTAATCCGCCCAACTCCTCGGCGAGGACTGCGGCGCTGGCCTGATCCGCATTGCCGGACAGTGACGTGATCAGGTGCACAGCGTGGAACGAGGCTAGGGGTCCGACCGGGAGCACGACGTGGCGATCCGGCCACGTGCCCGCCCGGCTGGTGACCAGCACATCCCCGGCACCGGCGGCGGGCAGCAGGCCCCGCAGCGCCTCGGGCTCAGCGATGTTGTCCAGAACCAGCAGCCAGGGATCGGTGCGGTTCGCCAATATTGCGTGCACGGCCTGCACCGGGTCATGCGCATGCTCGGCGTAGTGCGGACTCAGGATGTCCAGCAACGCCCGGAATTCCCCCGCGACCGCTTCGCGATCTTCAGCGCGTACCCACCACACCAGCCCGTAGTGCTGCTGGTAGCGCTGGGCATAAGCGCGGGCCAGGCTGGTCTTGCCTACCCCACCCAACCCAGCCAGCACCCGCCAGATCGGCCGGCCGCGCCGAGCTGGATCGGTGAATGCGGCCCGCAGCGCGGCCAGCTCCCTCTCCCGACCAACCACCTCCGTCAGGCCCTGCACCTGCGCCGACACCACCCGCTGGACACCGCCGACACTCAGCTCGGCCGGCCACGCGATAGCCGTCGGCACCATTGTCAGCCCTGGCGGTGCCGGTATGGCCAGCTCAGCCACCGGTACCGCGGGTGGTGATCGTGGTGGATGCCAGTCCAGCGCCGGCGCGTGAGTCAGGATGTCGTGTTCCAGCCGTTGCAGCTCCGCGCCGAGGTCAATGCCCAGATCGTCGAATAGCCGCGCCCGCGTGGCGCGCAGGAGTTCCAGTGCCTCGGCTTGGCGCCCGGCCTGGTACAACGCCAGCGCCAACAACGCACAGCCGTGCTCCCGCAGCGGATGACTCCGTACCTGCAGCTCCAACTCGGCCACCGCGCTGTGATGGTCCCCCAGCGCCAACTGCGCTTCGCACCGGCCCTCGACGACTGACAGCCGCATTTCGTCGAGCCGCGCGATCTCCGGGGCGGCCCAGGCAGCCTCGCACATATCGGCGTAGGGCTGCCCACGCCACAACCCCAACGCCGCGTCAAACCCGCCCACTGCCCGCGTCGGATCGCCGCTGTTCAATGCTGCACGTCCCGCCGCCCCATGCTTGATGAACTGATGCACGTCGAATTCCACGCCCTGGCTGTTCAAGACATAACCTGGCCCGCGGGTACACAACACCGTCGCTGGTGCCCGAGGCGGGCGGTCTGGCTCCAAAGTCCGTCGCAGGTTCGACACATACGACCACACCGAAGCCACCGCCGCCGCCGGTGGCTCTCCCGACCACAACTCCTCAATCACCGCATCAACGGCTACCGGACGATCCACCCGGCTTAACAACAACCCAAACAACGCGCGCTGCCGCGGCGGCCCTAGATCAACTAATCGCCCGGCGACCACGGCCTCCACCAGGCCCAAGGCCCGCCACTGCACCGGATCGACCACCTGGGACCACCCCCTGCTGCGCCCGCGTCGCCAAACCGCTCGCTTCCACGCCCCACCCCGACCGTGACCAGCAATCCATTGCAGGGCGAATCAGCACACTACTCACCCCGACCCAACCGTTCTCACCAGACCGCACCAAAGGTTCACCTGTCAACGTCAGACCCCCTACAGAGCGATACCGCCAGCAAGCAGCGACACCAGTTCAGTTCTGAACCGGCCGAGGCGGCTGCAAGACCTGGATCAGGGGCAGCGCTACAGGATTCCCAAACAGCTCACCATCCAAGAAGAGCCTCCGGCCGTGCTGAAACCCACGTCCCGGCGCGGGGCGTAACTCCCCGCGTGCCTGTAGTCAGGGTCACCAGGGGTCAACAGCGGTCACTCATGTCCCTTACTCGTCCATATCTCCAGGTCAGCATTCGCGCACATCAGCCTCTTGATCACTCACGACCTTCCACACTGGGGTTCCAGAATGGTCCTTTCTTGCCAACTCAGTTGCTGCCTGCAGGGATGTTGTGCCCGTACGCCGAGCACAGCAAATCAGCGTTCACACGGATGTGCTCACTGGTGCATGTCTAGGGGACTTGGTACTCCCAGGGATGGTGCAGGGTGTGTGTGCAGGGTGAGTCTGGTGTGCGACCAACATCGAACAGCGACGTAGATTCACGGTCAAGGAAGCGTGTTGACGGCGCTGCGGTACGCCACCGACTTAGCCTGCCAACTTCGCGGTTCGGATCGATCACCGTAGTCACCGTTGGCCTGTGCCGGTGGTCTTTCCGGTGCGCCGCGGTGGCGGGTCAGATCTTAGTGGGCTTGGTGCGAGCGTGTGGCAGCAGCACCACCTGCTTGCGGGTGGGTTTGTTACTGACTGAGCTCAATCGCAGCGCGGCCGCCCAGGGCCCCTGGGCCCCGTTAACCAGGACCGGTGGTTCAGTTCCAAGATCAGTGAGCGTGTGAATCTGTTCTGGCGATCCCAGCAGCAGTTGAGCACCTGCCCTGGTAGCGGCTACCGTGATCTCGGGGGCGGAAAGCAGCGGACTGACTGGTAGTGGCACCGCTTGGTGTTGGATGGTGCCGACGAAAGCCTCGGTGAAGCCGGGACCGTCGGACAGCAGGATAAGCACTCGTTCCCCGGGACGCACGCAGAGTTCCGCCAGCGCAGTGACAACTGCGGCCGTTCGTTCCGCCGATGTGGAATAGCTCATTGACTTAGTCACCAGGTTTGCAGATGGTGTCTCCGCTCCGCGCGACTGGCGTGTCTCCTTATGCACTCACTATCGGCCATCGTGCTTGGCAAGCGATGGCCGTCGGCTTGGAGCTGACTTGGCCAGGGATCAAAGGTTCCTGACTTGATCATCGCAACGTTGCCGGTGACCTCATCGACGTGGCGCAATACCGCCAGCTTGTGATGGGCGGGTGGAGATCCGGGAGATGCGGGCGTTCGTCGCGGTCGTCGAGGAAGGCGGGCTGTCCGCGGCGGCACGGCGGCTGCATGTCAGCCAACCCGCCCTGTCCCAAACTATCGCTGGGCTGGAGCGGCAGCTCGGTGTGCAGTTGCTGATCCGCAGCAACACGGGCGTGCAGGCCACGGAAGCGGGCATGACCCTGCTGACGCAGGCACGCGCGGTGCTCAAACGACACGATCAGGTGCTGGCGGCTGTGGCTCGACACACCGCAGTCGGCGGCAGCGTGCTCAGGCTCGGGATTCCCCTGGAGCTGCCTACCGACCTGCTGTCCCGGCCGCTGGCCGATCTCGCCGCCGCCTACCCCCACACCCGGGTCCAAGCACGCCACCTGTCCACCGCCGCACAGTTCACCGCGCTGTCGACGGGCGAGCTGGATGTCGGTTTGGTCCGCGAACACCCGATCGGCAATGACCTCGACGCCATGCTGGTCGTCAAGGAACCACTGGGAGTCCTGCTGACCGCCGAACTAGCCGCCACGATAACCCGGCCGGACGGGATCCGTTGGACGCGCTTGCCGGTATGGACTGGGTCGGTTTCCCCCGATCGGGAAGCCCGGCTTGGTACGACGAGATCGTCGCGATCCTCCGCAGCCACGGCCTTGACCTGGCCCCCGCCGCACCAGAAGGACAATCACTGATCGCGGAAGTCAAGCTTGCAGCGGTCACCGCCGGTGGTGCCTTCGCCCTGGCCCCGCCTAACTGGTCTCAACCGATCCCCGATTCCCTCACCTGGTCGCCGCTGGTAGGGCACCCCCTCATCCGGCGCACCTGGGCCGTGTGGCCCGCCAACTCACATCGACATGACCTGGGCCACTTGATCGCAGCCTTGGATCATCCACAGCTGACCTAAACCAGGCGAGGGCATCGCCGACGTTGCACGGTCAGCGCCGGTAAGCGAGGTCGGCGGCGGTCAGGACTTCCAAGGCCATCCCAAGCTGGGTTCCTTCGGCCATACGACGACTGACCCGCTGGCGTAGGGTCACGGCAGGGTAGCAGGTCAGCAGCTGCGGCCCAGCCGCGCCGCTTACACAACGCCCGGCAGTCCTCCTCCTGCCACGGTCACGCCCAGACCGGCGCCAGCGCGGTGTCCTGGCTGATGCGGCAGTAGATGGCAGTCCAGATCATGGGTCACATAGTCACACACCAGTCGGGACGGGCGTGGCGTGTCCAGTGGGAACGGGTGTCGAGTCTGGCGACACCTGACGTTTCGCCTGGCGATGACGGTCGTCCGAAGCTGACCCGCTGGACCATCCACGGTGAGCGGCTGGTGGATGACACCCGGCGGCTGCGGTTGAGCATCGCGCAGGTGGAGTTGCCCGACGGGCCGGTTTCAACCGCTGGCCGGCAGCGCCGACTTCGAGAACCTGCTCTTCCTGGGCGAGGGCGCCCAGGACACCGGGGCGCCCGCCGACATTAACGAGGCCGCCCGTGTGGAGTGGATCACTCTAGCCTCGGTCCGCGACCGCATCACACGGGGCGAGATCATCGGTGCCGGAACCCAGATCGGGCTGCTGCACATCCTCGCGTTTCATGCACACCAGCCGCGCTGAACCAGCAGGCTGATCTGCTCGTCGAGCATCCGCACAGCGGGTTCAGTGCTGAATGGCGCGAGCCGATGTGACAGGTCGGTGAGGCAGGCAACCGTGCGAGCTGACCGCACGTCGGAGGCGACACGCACCGCGGCCAAGCCGGTCTCACAGGCTTCTTCAACCGACGTCGTGACAAAGGTGCATCGCGTGTCGGAGATGCCGACGTCCACAATCGGTGTCACCCACGTCGTAGGCCATCCACCCTGCCAAGTAGTCAAGTTCGGCGACCGCTACGGACAGGTTGCGGCGCACGTCGTCGCGGTACCGGCCCCCATGCAACAGCGGGACCACGTCGGAAGCCAGGTAGTTGGTAACGGCCGAGCGAGCGTGCCCCCCGCCGAATCGATTGTCCAGCCAGCGAAACGTCTGCGCCATCTCCCGAATAATCTGCACGTCCGCCACGCCCACCGCTCGCGGGCTTGACGACCGTGGGGGCTGCGCGCTGAACCAGCCGAACGTCGAGCTGCCAGCAGATGCTGCGCCGGCCGCCACAGCTCGCAGCAGCTGCCGTCGGCGTTTGATCTTCCTTCCCGGAGACGGGCATCTTGGTCCTATCGGCTCATGCCGACATCGAGCACGCGATGGAGCTGCTGGCCAGCGGCCGGGGAATCGGCTACCTGCTCAAAAGCCGGGTCACCGACGTGGCGGAGTTCGTCGAAACGCTCGGGCGCATCGCCAAGGGCGGTTCGGTCGTGGATCCTGCGCTGGTGCAGGAACTGGTGTCGGCCCGCCGGCGCGATGACCCGCTTGCCGTGCTCAGCGCGCGGGAGCGGGAGGTGCTGGCGCTGATGGCGGAGGGGCGCACCAACGCAGGCATTGCCCGTCGGCTGTCGGTCACAGAGGGGACGGTGGAGAAGCATGTGCGCAGCATTCTGGCCAAGCTGCGTCTCCCGGAGACCGACGACGATCATCGCCGTATCCTGGCGGTCGTCACGTTCCTGGAGGCACGCTGATCGGATCGACCGGGTTGCCGTCGCCATGGATTCTGATCAGGTCGCGGATGGCCTCGGCCGATAGGGCGGACTTGGGCAGGAATCCGACCACTGGGCTCGCTGCGATGAGGTCGCTATAGTCCTGCTCGGCGTGGGTTGAGATCAGGATCATCCGGGTGAGCGCCAGGCTGGCTTGTCGGGACAGTTGCCGGGCGAGGTCGAAGCCGCTCTCCCCACCGAGGTCGATGTCGAGCAGGGCGACGTCCGGCTGCACTTGGGTGGCTCGCTGGAGGGCCTGTGCGCTAGTCGACGCCACGCCGACGACCATGATCCCCTGGCATTCCAGTAGGGCACGGGCGGCGTCCAGGAAGCGGGGGCTGTCATCGACAATGAAACAACGCAGCGTCATCGCACCAGGATCGCAGGACGGCTGCCAGCGCGCCTTCCGGGCTAGCCGGAAGTTGACTCCACGCGTGTGGTTCACCGACCAATTCGCGGACCCGCGGCTCACCGAGGCCGTCCTGATCATCGCCGGTCTGCAAGGCGGTCATGCTCCACTCACCGCGTCCGGCCGGGCGCTGCTCGAGGCAGTCTCCGTACAGTCGCCGGGCGAGGTCGAGGCCGCCACCGAGGTCAATGTCTAGCAGGACGCCCGGCAGCGATGAGGCCGGAACGGGTTTCACCTCTTTGCGGTTATGGCATGCACCTCTTCCCGCTTATTGAGTAGCCTTGGGGCGTTGTGTTCTGCTCGGAGTCGCAGGATCTGCCGGTTTTGGTTGGGCAGATCTGCGCCGTTTCCGGGGGGGTGCCGCTGATTGGGTGTACCACGGCCGGCGAGATTGCGACGAGTGGACCTCGTGAGGCCAGTGTCGTTGTC
>DASYIL010000282.1:0-1632 GCA_035997545.1 Pseudonocardiaceae bacterium | reverse complement strand
CGAGCCAACTGTCGAGTTGCTGCGCAAGCACAAGGACGACTGCACGCACCGGATGTTCCTGCTCGGGCTACCGCTCACGGATGACACCTGGCTGTTCTCCGCACAGCCGGACCTGACCAAGCCGCGGGACCCGAGCGCAGTCACGCGCCGCTACAGCCGACTCGCGAGCAAGCTCGGCATCGATACCCAGCTCATGCAGCTTCGCCACTACTCAGCAACCGAGCTGCTCACCGCAGGAGTCGACCTGCGCACGGTAGCCCGCAGGCTGGGCCACGGCGACGGCACCACCACCCTGCGCCACTACGCTGCCTGGGTAGGCTCCGCCGATCAAGCAGCCGCTAAGACCATCGGATCCCGTATGCCGTCGTTGATTACGGGGGACGCGGCGTGCTGAGATTTTATCTCACTCGTCAGAGGGGATAGCGCCGTTACGGTCAGTCGGTGCTCACGACCATTGGGGGCGTGCACCACGTCCCAGCCGAGCGCCGGCAGCGTCGACGTCGTTCGTCGCGGAGCTGGTTGGCCGCACCGATCGTGAACATTCCGTCACCAGGTCGCGAGGTGCTCGTCGTTGGCGCCTACTTCGTCGATCTGATCTTTCGGGATTTGTCCCGACCTGTCCTGTCCGGCACCGAGGTCTTTGCTGGGGGGTTCAGTCTGCTGCCCGGCGGGGCCTTCACCCTGGCGATGGCCATGCGCCGCCTGGGGCACGACGTCGTGTGGGCCACCGACTTCGGCAATGACGCGTTTAGCCAGGAAGTCCTGTCTGGCGCCCGCGCAGAGGGTCTCGACGAGACCGGCTTTCGCCATCACCCCATCCCACTGCGCAGCGTCACGGTGGCGCTGTCGTTTCCCGGTGACCGGGCTATGGTCAGCTATCAAGACCCGGTCAGCCCGCAGTCGCTCGCCGCGCTGCTGCACGAGCACCGCCCCCGGGTATTGATACTGCCTAAGCTTCAGTACGGTGCGGCCGTGCAGGCTGGGCTGAGGGTCGCCCATCGGCTCGGGACCCGGGTGTTCATGGATTGCCAGGACGTACCCGCCACCCTCGACACCCCCACGGTGCGCGAGGTCCTCACCCAGGTCGACGTCTTCGCCCCCAACACCGACGAAGCACTGCGGCTGACCGGTACCACCACTGTCGATGACGCTTTGGAGGTGCTTGCCGGCCTCGTGGACACCGTGGTCGTCAAACGCGGTAGCGCCGGAGCCGCCGCAGTCCAGGGTGGGAAGCGGTACGACATCGCCGCCGTCCCTGTCGAGGTCTTGGATACCACCGGCGCCGGTGACTGCTTCAATGCTGGCTTCGTGCACGCCCACCTCACCGGACAACAGCTTCCCCACTGCCTCAACGCCGCCGTCGCCTGTGGTGCCGCGGCGACCACCGGCCCCGGCTCCAGCGCCGCACCCCACCTGGCGGGGCTTGTGCACTGGCTCTCCCGCGTTCCTGCCCCATGACCGTCCACCGGCCGTCCCGGCAGCGCGGGCGAGGCGCCGACCATCTCGCCACGTGAGAGCTGCGCTTCACCCAGTTATTGTTCATGTAACGTTCGGCCGATATTAATCCAAGATGCGCCCCGGCCCACCGGCTGGGGCGCATCTCTGCGTGGCGATCGGCAAGGGCCGTGGCGG
>DASYIL010000281.1:0-9119 GCA_035997545.1 Pseudonocardiaceae bacterium | reverse complement strand
ACTCGGTCGGCCTGGCTCTCGCGCAGCACATTGAGCGCTACCCGCCGGTGGCTGTGACACTGCCGTGGCAGGAGCCGGCCGGCAAGCTGGTGACCGCGCGTCTGATTACCTACACCAGGGAACGCACGGCGGTCCGACGGACAGCGTTCAACCGTTTTATTTGGAAGCCGGCCCTGTGCCAGGCTGGTGCACCACCGAGTCGGGAGAACGGATTTCACGCGCTGCGGCACTTCTACGCCTCGACGCTGCTCGACGCCGGCGAGACGATCACTGCCTTGGCTGCCTACCTCGGGCACTCCGACCCGGGTTTCACCCTGCGGACCTATACGCACCTGATGCCGTCTAGCGAGGAGCGGACACGGCGCGCTGTTGATGGGGTTTTCGGGCCAGCGTCGCCGAGCGCTGACGGCATGGAGACGGCATGACGGCAAAAGTGATCTTAGTCATCACAGGTCAGGACATTTTTTCATACTGAACGCACCCTGCAGGTGCTCCACGGTGACCGGCCCATCCTGTGGGCACAGCACCGCGAGCACGTCGAAGCGGACCTCGCACCAACCAACCCGGTAGGCCCGCAGCCACGCTGCGGTGACTCGCCGTATACGGGCTGCCTTCGCCGGCGTCACGCCCTCTGACGGTTCCCCGTACCCCGTCCCCGACCGGGTCTTGACCTCACAGACAACGAGCCGCTCGCCGTCGGTTGCGACCAGATCGAGCTCCCCCTCCCGGCATCGCCAGTTGCGCGAGAGCACCACCAGACCGATACCCGCCAGATAATCCGCCGCCAGGTCCTCGCCATGCCTACCCAGCACATCGCTGCGACGGTCCGCAGCCTGCACCGTCATCTCCATCCCCGACCTCCCCGTTCCTCAACGATCTGGGAGAGGAGGCTGCCGGGTCGCAGCGACGCGGTCGACGTCGCGCAAGCAGATCTGTGGATAACAGGACGGGTGTGGATAAGTAGGGTGCCCAGAGCGGGTGGTTCGCACGCAGTGTCAGGGCGGCGTGCTAGCCGCTGACACCACCTCCGGCTAGCAAGTGTTGTTCCGCGGAATGATGCGGCTACTAGGGCCTGTTTCCCGGATCATGTCTTGAGCCAGAGGATGACGCTGCCATCGCCGCGTGAGGAATAGGGCGGAAGCAAGCCCGACCACCCCGGCCCCCAGCAATCACCACGTCGGCCACGGCGCACCTTCCAATCTCCTGTCCCACAGCGATCGACCGGACCTAGCTCGGAACGACGGACAGGAGGATGCGAGCGGATCGGCCGGCATCGTGGAAGATGCTTTGGCTGGCGGCGCGCGTGGTGGTCGCGGTGGCGTTGGGTTCACCGGTGTTGAGGTTGCGGTCCCACCGGGAGAAACTGCTGCGTCGGCGGCCAACGTGTCGATCGCCCACGACACCGTCGGATCCAAGGCCGCCCGGCCGAACACCCCCGGTTCGGCGCGCAGCAGCGCGATCTCTGCCAAGCAGTCCTCGCCCAACGCCAGCGTCATCACCAGATCGCAGACTACCTTCGCCGATCGTGACCACCAGCGGTCTCCGTCACCGCGTCAAGGCCGGTGGGGCGAGGGCTCCCGATCCACACCCCATCGGCCTTGCGGCACCACCTGCGAGCCCGCTGTCGGCGACGCACCGATCCGGGGTCAGCAGCTCAGCGGCCGGGCGAAAGCTGGAATCCTGAGATTCGGGCCATTGCGTGCCCCGCCGCCGACGCGTGACGATCACGGCATGTCAAAACAGGGAAGTCGAGATTGCGGTACAGAATCAGCAGCCATCGTGATGTCGAGCACGAGAATCAGGAGCATTGTTATGCGACGGACCCTGTGGGTATTGCTGTGCGGCGCGACAGTAACCATGGTGCCTGCCGCCGCGTCGGCGACTCCCAGCTCGGGCGTAAGCGGCACCGTGCTCGGCAAGGGCACATCCAACAACACCATCGAGGTTAAGAACGTGGGCCCGACCGACGTCGTGGTCCGTCACATCGTGATCGAACCGGGGGGCTCCACCGGGTGGCATTACCACCCGGGTGAGTTGATCGCCGTCGTGCACAAGGGCACGCTCACCCGCACGTTGGAGGACTGCTCGGTGCAGACCACTTCGCCCGGTCAGTCGATCGTTGAGGCCGCCGGAGACCGGCACGCGCACGTGGGACGCAACCTTGGCACCGAACCCGTGGAGCTCTACGTCACCTACGTGATCCCGGCCCGAGCCCCACTCGCAATGGATGCGGCTGACCCTGGCTGCTCACGGTCGACTCCCGGACGCTGACCTTCTCCGGTGCCAGTGCGCCAGCTCACGAGCCGGTGGGAAGGCTTGGGTAGGAAGCAGCGTCCAGGTCGGCGCGGAAGATCAATGCGCAGGGTTGGCATTTCTGGCTGGGCGGGCAGTCATGCTCGGCGGCGACCATCGGCAGCAGGTGCCCGCATCGCGCCTTGAGCACACCCAGCGGTTGGTCGCCGTCGGACAGCAGGTGCGTCGCGTAGTCCAGCGACGACAGCGCCCACCGCGCGGGGCGGTTCGCCGGGCGTCCTAGGGCAGGAGCACTCCGGGCACAGCCCCACCACACCGGCTGTGGACGACGGCGTGGGGTGGATAAGTGGGGTGGCTTGGGCAAGAGTTCTGTGCGAAGTGTCAGTGCGGTGTGCGCACCAACCTCACGAGCCCGTGGAGGAGTTCACTGGCGCGCTGGATGAAGCGGTCGAAGGTCCTCGCCAGCCCCACTGGGATCCGAAGGGGTCGCCGTGCCGTCGCTGGGCGGGTCGGCCTGTGCCGCCGGGGTGGCCTGCGGTGCCGAGCCTGCGCTGCTCGGCTCGGCGGTCGTTGTCGCGCGCCGCCACCGCGCAGATCGTCCGCGCCAGATCCCCCGAGCAACCAGTCGTTCCCGGGCCCACCATCGAGCAGATCGGACCTCGGTGCCGCTGATCAGCACGTCATCGCCGGCACCGCCGGCTAACCTGTCCCGGCCCCCGCCACCGACGATGCAGTCGGCGTGCTTTGAGCCGACGATCTCGTCATCGCCGTCGGCATCCATGACAAGGAACGGACCAGCTCCCTGACCGCGCTCGTCGAGCGACTTCCAAGTGTGCTGGTCGGGGCCGAGCACGAGCACGTCCTCGAAGCCGTCGAGCCGCATACCAGCCTGCTCGCATTCGGCCCGGAGCATGACCGGCGCCGTCGACGATGCCTCAGACGTCAGGCTGTTCGGCGAGCGGGGCGCTGTTCGTGTCAGGCTTCTGGGCTGCGTCGTGCCCAGTCTGCGTGTCGTCCTCGGGGCCGGTCGCTGTTCTTGCCCTTGTCGCGACCGGCCGTCGTGATGCTGATGGTGCAGACGGCGTGGTCGGTGAAGCCACCGCTCGCCCGGACCGTGGCCACATCCCGTTCGGCGAGGCCGCGCATGTTGCCGTTCGAGTCCCTGGATGGTGAGGTCCACCACCCGCCGGTCACCGGGCTTGAGATCTTTGTACCCGAGCGCTACCGAGCCGCCGCCACGGCCGAGCTCGACGGTCGCCGTCCCGACCCGCGAGTCCGCACCGATCATGGTATCGGAGGACAGGGCGCGGGTTGTCGCGGACGTGCCCGCGACGACCCCGCCAACTGTCAACGCGCCAACCGCGACCGACGCGGCCATAGTGCGGCGTCTCACCTGACATCCCCATCACTATTCAGCCATTCGCTCAGCTGACCAACTGGAACCGGAACCCAAAAATCGACGAGTCATTCTGAGCCTTGTTGTTACTAGACAGGTCCAAGAACTTGACGTCCACTCGGACGCACCGGCTCACGCCTGGGGCAAGTACCAGCCCATCAAGACTTCGGAAGAACACCTGGGAAACCGACGACGGGAAGCTTGGCGATCCCACGACCTGGGGGAATACCGGTGCACCCCGGACCGGACATCCGTGAGAACGTCACGGCAAGCTGATCACCCAGCTCGCCATCCTGAAGATCCGTTCCACAACTGGTGTCCCCGGCAGCGATCTCCGGCGCACCGCACTCGTTCTTGAGTTCCTGATAGTTCTTGAACGCCCATTTTGCTTTCCCCGGAACCGTGCCGCCATTGGGGAGCTGGACGAAATAGGAGCGTGTGCGTCACCCGGCTGGAGATTCTCGAAGAGAATCGGTGCGATCGATAACCGTGATCGGTGCTGAGCCGCAGATCGAGCTTCCCAGTCTGAACTAGCGTGTTCGGCCCCTGTTCGGTGTTACTGAACGCGGCGTACGTCCCACCGACGCCGAACGCAAGGGCACCCAGAACCGCCAGACCACCTGCGGCAAACTTCTTACGCATAGCGCTGGCGCGACGTTCGGAGTGCTGAGGGTAGTGAGGCCCGAAAGTGGGCCGGTGTAGTTCGTACCTCCGCCGGTGACGGTGACCACGAGTTTGTCCTGCAATTCGCCCTGGCCAGCTCCGGGGTTGCCGCAGGTTGTGTCAACAAGGGACTCGTCTCAGCGGCTACGGTGCGGACCCAGATCCGCTCGGTACCTGCCAAGCTCGAGGTGTCCTCGCTAGCGGCCGTGGCGCTGGCGCGGCGGCGCGGTAGGTGACGGCTATCCGGCGCGGTCAGCGGCCGAACGGGCCGCTTTCGGGTAGCCGCAGGTCGGGTTTGTCCACTTCTTCGATGTTCACGTCCTTGAACGTGAGCACCCGGACGTTCTTGACGAAGCGGGCGGACCGGTACATGTCCCATACCCACGCGTCGGACATCCGCACCTCGAAGTACACCTCGCCGTCGGCGTTGCGGGCCTGCACGTCCACCGCGTTGGCCAGGTAGAAGCGCCGCTCGGTCTCCACAACGTAGGCAAACTGACCGACGACGTCGCGGTACTCCTTGTAGAGCGACAGTTCCATCTCGGTCTCGTACTTCTCGAGATCCTCGGCGCTCATCGACGGCCCATCGGTCGCTTCATCGGGTGCTGGCCTCTCCTGCTCTCGGCGATACCCCATTCTGGACCACCGCCGGCCGCACGACCGGCCACAGTCTCGCCCGTGCTGTCCGGCGCGGTGGGGCAAGCAGGCCGTGCCTGCGCGCCGCCAGCGCGACGTTGACGTAACCGAACCGGTGTTGGGTCGACGGACCATGCGCCAGCAGGGACGCGTTGTGCTCCGGTGTGCAGTAGCCCTTGTGCTCACCGAAGCCATACCACGGCATCCGTTCATCCAGGTCACCCATGATCCGGTCACGGGTCACTTTGGCCAGCACCGAGGCCGCCGCCACACAGGCCGCGGCCCGGTCGCCACCGATCACCGCCATGTTCGGCGCGGTCAAGCCGGGCACCCGGAACCCGTCGGTGAGCACGTAACCGGGGTGCACCGGAAGGCCGGAGACGGCGCGACGCATGCCCTCCAGATTCGCCACGTGCACTCCCAGGTCGTCGACCTCGTCGGGGGGGATCACGACCACGCTGCGGGCGACCGCCCTGGTGGCAATCACGTCGTAGTAGTGCTCTCGGCGCGCTGCGGTGAGCAGCTTGGAGTCGGTGAGCCCGTCCAAGGCCGCCGCGTCGGCCGGCCGCAGCACGCACGCCGCGACCACCAGCGGCCCGGCGCAGGCCCCTCGACCGGCCTCATCCACCCCTGCGACCGGGCTCAGGCCCTGACGATGTAAGACCGACTGCAGGGTCCATATCCCACCGTCCCTGCGCACCACTGCCCTCGGCGGTCGCGGCAGGGCCTGGCGGATACTGCGAGCCACGGCCGGCATGGTCGTCAGCCGCGCCCGCGGGTGACCACCCGCTCCCGCACACCACGAACACCCCGCCACACCGGCCAGCTCAGCAACAGGCCAGCAGCCAGCGGGAGCCCGCCGGGCCAGGAAGACACCGGCGCACCCATCCCCTGCGCCGTCACCTGCCGCGGATCGGGATCGGTGATGCCCTGCCACCGCGCGGGCGGGAGCACGATGACGCGGGCCTTGCCGATGACATTGTTTACCGGCACAGTGCCCAATCGCTGGTCGGCGACGTGCCGGCGCGAGTCGGCACTGTTGTTGCGGTTGTCCCCCATCATCCACAACCCGCCTGGGGGCACCGTGACCGGGCCGAACTCCTCCTGCTTGGGCTCAGACCCGATGAAGACTGCATACGGCTCGACCAGCGCGGTGCCGTTGACCATGACCCGGTTCTGCGCGTCACAGCACTGCACGATCTGGCCCCCCACCGCGATCACCCGCTTGACGAAGTCCCGCTCGTCCGGCGGGGCGAGGCCGACCAGGGACGCAGCCTGCTGGAGCGCTCCGACGACCACGTTGTCCGAGCGCGGGTTGGAGAACTCGATGTTGTTGCCCCACGAGTCGGGGCCGCGGAATACCACGACGTCGCCCGGTCTCGGATCGCGCAACCGGTAGGTCAGCTTGTCGACCAGCACCCGGTCGTTGGTGCAGCCTGTGCAGCCATGCAGGGTCGGTTCCATGGACGCCGAAGGAATCACGTACACCCTGGCCAGGAATGTCTGGATCAGGAACGTGAGCACCAGCGCGGTGACCACCAGGATCGGCAACTCGCGCCAGAACGAACCCTTCCTCGTCTTCTTCGACAGGCGATGCCGGTGCACACGGCGGCTGGGAGAATCGTCGGGATCGTCGCCGTGTGCGGGTTCGGTCGAGGAAACCAGGTTGGCCACGTCCCCAGGCTATCGACAAGCAGCCGGAGGAGGCGGGTCAGGACGCAGACGGCGTCTCACGCTTCTCCTTGATCTTGGCAGCCTTACCCCGGAGGTCGCGAAGGTAGTACAGCTTGGCTCGCCGGACATCACCACGGGTGACCACCTCGATCTTGGCGATGTTCGGCGTGTGCACCGGAAAGGTGCGCTCCACGCCCACGCCGAAGGACACCTTGCGCACGGTGAAGGTCTCTCGGACCCCTCCGCCCTGACGGCGGATGACTGCGCCTTGGAACACCTGCACCCGCTGCCGCGAGCCCTCGATGACGCGGACGTGCACCTTGACCGTGTCACCGGGCCGGAAGTCGGGGATGTCGGAACGCAGCGACTTCGCGTCCAAGGCGTCCAGGGTGTTCATCGGGAGTCCGTCCTCGTTATCGGTGTGCTCTGCAGGGTCTGGGGTGCCCTGTGACGGGCGGGAACGGGTAGCTCATCAGGGCCCGCTCTCTAGAGCGTAGCCGGGCGGGGTACCGAGCCCCTCGAGCAGGGCGCGATCCACACCGTCCAGCCCACCGGGTGGCAGTGCGGCCAACAGGTCGGGACGTCGCGCCGCGGTGCGCTCCACCGCGCGGTCCCGGCGCCAGCGGGCGATCGCGGCGTGGTTACCCGAGCGGAGCACGGCGGGGACCTCCCGACTCCGCCATACTTCGGGGCGGGTGTAGCAGGGCCCCTCCAACAGACCGTCGGAGAACGAGTCCTGCGTCGCCGAGTCGGGATTGCCCAGTACCCCGGGCAGCAGCCGAGCGATGGCCTCGACCATCACCAGCACGGCGACCTCGCCCCCGACGAGCACGTAGTCGCCAATCGAGATCTCGTCAACCGTCACCCGGTCGGCCGCATAGTCGATCACCCGCTGGTCGATGCCCTCGTAACGGCCGCAGGCGAAGACGAGCCGAGGTTGCGTGGCCAGCTCGGTGGCCAGCTGCTGGGTGAACCGCCGTCCGGCGGGGCTGGGTACCACCAACCGTGGCGCTGGTTGGCCAGCGAGTACCTCGTCCAGCGCCTCGCCCCAGACGTCTGGACGCATCACCATGCCGGGTCCGCCGCCGTAGGGCGCGTCGTCCACCGTCCGGTGCACATCGTGGGACCAGTTCCGCAGGTCATACACAGTGAAGGTGATCAGGCCCCGCTCGATGGCCCGGCCGAGCAGGGCCTCCCTGACCGGGGCCAGGTACTCAGGAAAGATCGTCACGACTTCGATCAACACGGCTGCGCCCTCGATCAGTCGAGCAACCCGGCAGGCGGATCCAGCACCACTCGACCACCCGGCAAGTCCACCTCGACGACGATGGCACGAACAAAAGGCACCAGCGCCTCGCCGTGGTCGGTGGCCAACACCAGCAGGTCACTGGCCGGGGCGTGCACGACCTCGCGCACCGTGCCGAGGGCCGTACCATCGGGTCCGACAGCGGCCAGGCCCTCGAGCTGGTGATCATAGAACTCGTCGGGATCGTCCAGCTCGGGCAGCTCGGTGGCCTCGACAGTCAACACCAGACCGCGCAATTCCGCGGCCGCGGCACGATCAGTCACTCCGGCGAATCGCACCAGCAGGCTTCCCGAATGCGGGCGTACAGCGTCCACGGTGAGGGCGCGGCCAGTGTCACCGCACAGCTGCGCGCCGACAGCAAATCGCTCCTCGGGCCAGTCGGTGCGCACCTGCACCGACACTTCCCCAACGAGGCCGTGCGGCCTGCCGACCCGGCCAACCACCCGCTTAGTGTCCCCGCCTGTCGTGTCACTGGCCTTGGTGTCACTGCATCTAGTGTCACTGGGCGGCTGCACGATCAGACTCCCCGGCAGGCTAGGTCAGCGATCGGTGTCGACGACGTCGACCCGCACCCCACGCCCGCCGATTCCGCTCATCACCGTGCGCAGCGCCGTGGCAGTGCGGCCACCCCGACCGATTACCTTGCCGAGATCCTCGGGGTGGACATGCACCTCGAGGGTCCGGCCCCGGCGGGTGGTCACTAGCTGGACGCGCACGTCGTCAGGGTTGTCAACGATTCCCCTCACGAGGTGCTCGAGCGCATCCGCCAGCATGCTCACGCCTGCCCGTCCGCTGCCCTCGCGGTGTCCTCCTGACCGTCGGCTTCGGCAGAGGCTTTCTCTGGGGCTGTGCCCTGGGCCGTAACTGAGGCAGCGCCGACATCGGTTTTGCGACCGCTCTTCTTTCGTGGCGTGGTGGCCTCGGTCATCGGCACCTCGCCAGCCTCGGCAAGCGCCCGGTGGAACAGCTCGGCCTTGTCCGGCTTGGGCTCAGCACGCCGCAGCGTGCCTTCCGCACCGGGCTGACCGGTGAACCGCTGCCAGTCGCCGGTGACCTGGAGGATGTGCTGGACCGGCTCGGTGGGTTGGGCTCCGACACCGAGCCAATACTGCACCCGCTCGGAGTCGACCTCGATGACGCTGGGTTCCTCCTTGGGGTGGTACTTGCCAATCGTCTCGATCGCCTTGCCGT
>DASYIL010000280.1:0-2029 GCA_035997545.1 Pseudonocardiaceae bacterium | reverse complement strand
GGTAGGCGACGCCGGTTCAGGGTGGCGGTGGCGGTCACGTTCGCTCCTCGCTGGTGGTCGTGCTGGACGCGGTGTGCGGTGCGCGGGTGGCGGGTCCAGCGAGCGGACCGAGGTCGGTGTCCGCGGCGAGTCCGGTGTCGGCGACGATGTGGCCGTCGAGGATCTCGACCTTGCGGGGCAAGCGCTCGGCGATGGCGTGGTCGTGGGTGATGACCACGATCGTCGAGCCGGCCTGGTGGAGCTGTTCGACCAGGGCCAGGATGGCGTGCCCGGTGGCCTGGTCCAGGTTCCCGGTCGGCTCGTCGGCCAGCACGATCGCGGGCTGGCCGACCAAGGCCCGCGCGATCGCGACGCGTTGGCGTTGCCCGCCGGAGAGCTGAGTGGGTCGCGCATGGGGTCGCCCGGCCAGGCCGACCAGCTCGAGGGCGTCCAGGGCCCGTTGGCGGCGCTGCTTGAGGGGGATGCCGGCGTAGAGGAGCCCGTCGGCGACGTTGTCGAGCACGGTGGAGTGCTCGGCCAGGAAGAACTGCTGGAAGACGAACCCGATCCGCGTGGCCCGTAGGTAGGTCACGTCGTCGTCGGCCATGGTGGCGACGTCGAGACCGGTGATCCGCACGTGGCCGCTGGTGGGTCGGTCGAGGGTTCCCATCAGTTGCAGCAGCGTGGTCTTGCCCGACCCTGAGGGGCCGACGATCCCAACCAGCTCCCCGGGGCCGATGGACAGATTCACGCCGACCAGGGCCTGGACGGGCGGCTCACCGGGGTAGCTCTTGGTGACGTTGTCGAGTTCGAGTATGGGCACCCCTGGACCGTCGATCGCCGAGCCGTTGGCGACGGCGACCGCGTTGTCGTCGGGCGTGGGTGGCGGCGTGGAGGTCATGTCGACGGGACCACCACTTTCTGACCGGCGGCCAGCCCCGAGCCGGTGACCTGCACCAGCCCCTCGGCATCGTCGAACAGTCCGAGCGACACCGGCACGAGATGATTCCCCTCGCGTGCGCCAACCACCTCGACCGCGTAGCCCCCGCCGGACTGGGCCAGCAGCGCGGCCACCGGCACCGTCAGCGCGTTGGGCACGCTGGCGGTGGTGATCCCGACCTGGACCGGAGCCTGATCCCACGTGCCGGTGGCGGCCGGGTCAGAGAAGGTGACGTCCACGGCGATTGTCGGCGTGCTGCTCCCCGAGCCGCCTGAGGAGCAGGAGTCCGTCCCCGGCGCAGACGCGCTGGAGCTCGACCCGCCGGGCCCCGAGCTCGACCGACAGGTGGCGACCCTCGCCACCGAGGAGACAACACCCGGGGTGGTCCGGTTGTTGGGCAGGGTGATCGTCACCTTGTTCCCGACTGCCACCTCGGTCTGTTGCGAGGCGGCCAACGCGATCTGCACCAGCCGCACAGTCGAGGTGGCCTGCATCACCGTCTGCCCGGGCTGGGTGCGCCCCCCGAGCTGAGCTGACACGCTCGTCACCCGCACGGCGGTGGGTTCGAACACCACCCGACCAAGCGCCAGGGAGCCGTTTCGGGCCACGCCCAGCGCGGCCTGGAGCTTCTCCACGGCCGCGGTCGTGGCCGCCCCGAAGAACGCGGACCTCGGATGCAGCTGAGCCCGAGTGGCGTAGCCAAGCGCGACCAGATCCGCGTTGAGCTCGGCCACGTCCGGGCCGCTCACCCCGGCCGACAGGGTCCGGTAAGCCGGCGTGGAGCCACGCAGCAACACCACCGGGCGATCGTTCACCCGATAGAGGACGTGACCCTGAGAGATCACCCGGCCCAGCTCCGGCAGCTCGGTGTACGTCCCCTGCGCCTGGTTGATCACGGAATACGGCGAGCCGTCCGACCGCGCCCGATAGGTCAGGATCCCACCCTGGGAGACCATCGCCGAGAGCGTCCTCTTCTCCACTCGCGTGGTGCCGACCGGCAACGGCCGTGCCGCCGCGACCGCTTGCTTTCCACCGGACATGGCGAGCACGCCGCCGGTAACGGCTGCGCCGGCCAGGACAGCCGCCGTGGCAAGCGCCCAGATCTTGCGT
>DASYIL010000279.1:0-3848 GCA_035997545.1 Pseudonocardiaceae bacterium | reverse complement strand
GCCCACCGGTGAGGTGGGTATGGCTGGTGCAGGAATGGGAGGCCGGTGTTGTTGGTCGGCGGGCTGGAGGGTGTCCATCGCGGCTGCGGCGGTGTGCAGGTAGTGGTCGAACAGCCGGGTCAGTGCGGCGTGTTGGTCGTCGGGGGAGTCGTGGGTGGTGCTGAGGTGGGTGGCATAGGCGCGCAGAAGGTCGTGGAAGGTGTATCGGCCGGGGGTGTGTTGGGTGAGCAGGTGCGTTCGAGTTAGTTCGCCTAGCGTTTCGCGCGCCTGGTGTGGGGGTGTGTCGGTCAGTTGGGTGGCGGCGGGGAGGGCGATGTCGGGGCCGGGATGCAGCCCGAGTAACCGGAACATCCGCGCGGCCGGGGGGCTGAGGTGTTGGTAGGACCAGGAGAACACGGCTCGCACGCTGGACGTGGGGTCGCCGGTGTCCAGGGCGTCGAGGCGGGTGTGTTCATTGGCGAGTTCTTTGGCCAGGACCCGGAGTGCGAAGCCGGGGTGGGTGGCTGCCCGGGCGGCCACGATCGCCAGGGCTAGGGGCAACCGGGCGCTGTGGTTGATCAGGTCGGTGATGGCGTGGGGTTCGGCGCTGACCCGGGCCGGGCCGAGGTGGCGGGACAGCAGCGCGCGGGCCTCCTGGGGGGTCAGCACGTCCAGCGTGACCGGGCGGGCTCCTTGCTGGGCGATCAGACCCGCTAGTTGGTTGCGGCTGGTGATCACGACCAGGCAGGTGGGGCTGGCTGGCAGCAGCGGCCGGACCTGTTCGGCGTCGCGGGCGTTGTCCAGCACGACCAACACGCGCCGGTCAGTGAGCAAGCTGCGATACAACCCGCCCTGGGCGTCCACACTGGTAGGGATCCGCTCGGGGGAGATCTCGAAAGCGTCCAAGAATCCGCGGAGGGCCTCAGTCGGGTGCACCGGCGTGTTGGTGGGGTCAAAGCCGCGCAGATTCACATACAGCTGCCCATCAGGAAACCGCTCCGCTGCCTGATGGGCCCAGTGCAGGGCCAGAGCGGTCTTACCGATCCCTGCGGTGCCGTCGATCGCGGTGATCACCACCGTGCCCCCGCCAGCGGTGGTGGTGTTCAGCAGGGTGGTGAGCTGGCGTAGTTCCGCGGTGCGGCCCACGAAGTGCGGGGTATGGGTGGGCAACTGACGTGGCACCGGCGGCGGTGATGCGGACACCGACGCGGACGGGGTAGCTGGGGGGGTCAGTGCCGGGTCGGTGGTCAGGATCTGTTCATAGCGTCGTTGCAGCCCGGGACCGGGGTCGATACCGAGTTCCTCGGCCAGCCGTACCCGCAGTTGCTGGAAGTGTTCCAGGGCCTGGGCTTGGCGGCCGCTTTGGTACAGCGCGAGCATCAACTGGTCGGCCACGCGTTCGTCCAGCGGGTGCGCTGTGGCTCGGGTTGTTATTTCGCTCAGCAGCCATCCGTGCTGACCGCGGCGCAGGTGCAGGTCGGTGCAGTCCAGCTCGACAGCGAACCGGTCCCGCTCCAGCGGACCACGCAGCGCATTCACCCACGCAGTGTCCAGGCCAGCGAACGGCTCACCCCGCCACAACCCCAGGGCCTGCTCGAACAACACCAACGCCCGATCCTCGTCATCGGCCGCGCGGGCCTGGGCGACCAGGTGACCGAACCGGTGCACATCCACCACCATCGGATCAACAGTGAGGACATAACCCCCAGGCTGACGCACCAGATCGACCTCGGTGATCGGGCCCAGGACATGGCGGAGCCGGGACAAATAGTTGTACAGCGTCTCCCGAGCACGCTGCGGCGCCCCATCCCCCCACACCCGGTCCACCAACTGGTCCACCGAAACCGTGTGGTTGGCCTCGACCACCAGCACCACCAACACACACCGCTGCCGGGCATGACCCACATCCACCAGCCGGCCATCAACCCGAACCTCGACACCACCCAGGAGCCCGAACTCCACCCCCACGCCGACCCCCTCTAAGGAGATCTTGCGGCCGGCGCGGAAGGCCCCCCACCGGCCGATTTTAGGTTCACTCCATATTCGCACACAGCCGGCAGCGCACGGTGGTCCTTATCGCGGCCCGGCCGGGGGCCGGGCCGCACCGAAGACGGAGAGCCCTGATGCGCACCACGCCCACCACCCCGTCACGACCCCTGACATCGTTCGAGCTTGCCCCGACAGTGCGGACACCTGAGGCGCCGCGAAGGGCACGCTCGTGACCGTCCTAGGTGTTGCCGGCTCCCAGGGCTGCCTGCTCACTCGCGACTACCCGCTAGCAGACGCCACGGCGAGTGTGGCTGAGCTGCTGACGTTAATCAGCCAAAGAGACTCAACGGCTTGGGAAGAGATCGTTCGCCGCTACGGCAGTATCGTCTTCGCCACGGTACGGTCATTTCGCCTCCAAGACGCTGACGTGCTCGACGCGGTACAGATGACCTGGCTGCGGCTGGCGGAAAACGCCCACCGGGTGCAGTACCCGGAACGGCTTGCCGGATGGCTCGCCACCACCGCACGCAGGGAAGCCCTGCGCATCCAGCGTCAACACAGCAAACACACCCTGATCCCGGCAGAAGCGGTGACCGAGAACGTCGCCGACCCAGCCGCTGGCCCCGAGCAGCGCGTCATCCACCACGAGACGCAGCGGATACTGCGAGACGTCATCGCCGAACTGTCGCCGCTGCGGCGTAGTCTGCTGCGGACCCTGTTCATTGACAACCCCCAGCGCTATACCGAGGTGGCCCACACTGTCGGAATACCGCTAGGTGGGATCGGACCCACCCGCGCACGAGCTCTGCAACAACTTCGACGCAGGCTTGACGAGCTTGGACTCGGACCCGAGACCACACCACAACAGACGCTGTTACCGAGATGTCGAGCCCGGCACCGTGTATTGAGCGATCACACATGATCTTGACCAAAAGTCTTCACAGGTCACCTTGCGGCTGCGCTTGCCAATCTTGGCGCAGCTGATAGGAGGATGTCGACGCCCTCCTAGCGGCACTGTTGCGCGTTGACTGGAATGCAAACACACTCAACCGTGGTTGCACCCGGGTCAGATAGCGAGGGCAGCGCGCAGCAATGTCGCGTTCCACGATGCGACGTTCAATGTGCAGAAGTCGGTGACGGTGCTCCACGCCGCGTTCGAGGCGCAGGAGGTCGCTGCGCGCCGCGCCGGTGACGTCGAGGCCGAGCAGGCGTGGGCGGCGCACCGGTTGGCCGTCGAGGCCGCGATCTGGGCGGGCAACAATGCGTCGCTGGACTACCTCACAGCGCACGCGGGGTACACCCGCGTCGGCAAGCACGGCGGGACGGCCGGCCGGTGGGAGGATGCGCACGACTGGACGGTCGCGAGCTTTTTTCAGCACGACAGCCGGAATCGCGACCCGCACCTGCACATCCACAACGCGATCCTGAACCGGGTGCAGGGCCCCGACGGCAAGTGGCGCACCATCGACTGGGAGGTGGCGAAGCGGGAGAAGGCCGCCTGCGGGGCGGTGGGTGAGCGGGTGATGTTCGGGCGCCTGGTCGCCACGCTGGGGTTGCAGGTGGCGATGCGCCCGGATGGGATATCCCGGGAGATCATGGGTGTCGACCAAGCGGTGATGGACCTGTTCTCCACCCGCACGCACGACATCACCGCAAAGACGGCGGCTCTCGCGCAGGCGCATGAGGCGCGGTTCGGGCGTCCACCGAATGCGTTGCAGCTGGACCGCCTCAAACGGCAGGCCACCCTGGCGACCCGGCCAGGCAAGGAGCACACCGGGGAAACCGCACAGGAGCGGTCGGACCGGTGGGATCACATGGTGCGGGACGTCGAGGAGGGTCTGCGTGCGGAGCTGGCCGGGGGTCTGGCTGCTGTGGCGTGG
>DASYIL010000278.1:0-1733 GCA_035997545.1 Pseudonocardiaceae bacterium | reverse complement strand
GTCCAAAGCGCTGGGCAGCCAGGGTGGCATCGTCCTCGGTCCGGCCGAGGTGCGGGCCCATCTGATCGACGCGGCGCGGCCGTTCATCTTCGATACCGGCCTGGCGCCCGCGGCGGTGGGCGCCGCGCTGGCTGCGCTGGGAGTACTGGAAGCCGAGCCCTGGCGCGCCGACGCGGTGCTGGCCCACGCCCGAGAACTGGCTCGGGTGTGTGACGTGCCCGAGGTCCCGCAATCGGCGGTCGTCTCGGTCATCCTGGGTGATCCCGAGGTTGCGCTGGCTGCGGCGACAGCGTGTCTGTACGCAGGGGTCAAGGTCGGCTGCTTCCGGCCCCCGACCGTACCCGCGGGGACGTCGCGGCTGCGTCTGACCGCGCGCGCCTCGCTGAGCGCCGAGGAGCTCGAACTGGCTCGGCGCGTGCTCGCGGAGGTACTGCGCGCTTGACGGTGCTGGTCATCACCGGGACCGGTACTGGTGTCGGAAAGACGGTAGCCACCGCGGCACTGGCGTCGCACGCCCGCCAGGTCGGCATCGATGTCGCGGTGTGCAAGCCCGCGCAGACCGGCATCCAGGACGGCGATGACGACCTCGCCGAAGTCGGTCGGCTGTCGGGAGTGACCGAACTCGCCGGATTGGCGCGCTACCCACTGCCGATGGCGCCGGCCGCAGCGGCCGAGCAGGCCGGGACGGTGTTGCCGACCCGCGAGCAGGTGGTGCGGCTGATCCGTGAGTTGGACCGTCCAGGCCGGTTGACGCTGGTGGAAGGCGCGGGCGGGCTGTTGGTCGAGCTGGCCGACTCGGGTGTCACGCTGCGTGATCTCGCCGCCGATCTGGGTGCAGCGGCGCTGGTCGTTGTCGGCACGGAACTGGGCACCCTCAACCACACTGCGCTGACCCTGGAAGCTCTTGCTGCCCAACGAATTCCGTGTGCCGGATTGGTGATCGGAAGCTGGCCGTGGCAGCCTGGGCTGGTGGAGAATTCGAATCGGGAAGCGCTGAGCCGGTTGGCTACGGTCCGGGCGGCGCTGCCCGCAGAGGCGGCCTCGATGCCGGACTTCGCCACCATGAGCGCCCAGGCCTTCGATCGCGATTGGGTGAAAGCGCTGGTCGGCTGATGGCGCATTCCATCGAGCTACTCTTCGACGGCGATACCGAGGATGCCATTGGGCGTATGTGGGACGACCTGGCCAACGCCGATCGTCCCAGCAAGAAACCGGCCGGCCGCCCACATGTCACCTTGATTGCCGCCCAGCGCATCAACGCCGATGTCGATGAGCTCCTGGCGTCGATTGCTCGACGACTACCGTTGCGCTGCGCGATCGGCGCACCGGTGTTGTTCGGTCGGACGGATGTCGTATTTGCCCGGCTGGTGGTGCCGAGCACCGAGCTGTTGGATTTGCACGCTGAAGTGCACCGGCTGTGCGGTCCTCATCTGGTGCCCGGGCCGATGCCCAACAGCCTGCCCGGTCAGTGGACCGCCCACGTCACGTTGGCCCGACGGGTCGCCGGACCCCATATCGGGCATGCCGTGCGCATCGCGGGACTGCCCGCGCAGATCGAGGGACGGTTCGCCGGGTTGCGCCGTTGGGACGGCGACGAGTTCGTCGAACACGAGATCAGCTGACGTCAGCCGTGCTGGCCGGTCCCTGATTTGTAGGGCCTGGTCCACTCTGGCTTCCTGCTCGTCGTTCGGGGTTGCCCTGCGCAATTCGACCCCATCCCGGCCGCATCCGTG
>DASYIL010000277.1:0-6880 GCA_035997545.1 Pseudonocardiaceae bacterium | reverse complement strand
TCGTAGGCGGTGAGCA
This sequence comes from Pseudonocardiaceae bacterium, assembly GCA_035997545.1. Taxonomy (GTDB): domain Bacteria; phylum Actinomycetota; class Actinomycetes; order Mycobacteriales; family Pseudonocardiaceae. The sequence goes on along the minus strand of DASYIL010000277.1, from coordinate 6,864 downwards.
TTGCCCACCTTTCCCCGCGGTGCTTGGCCGCGAGAAGGTCCTGGACCCGGACCCTCTTGACCTTCTGGTCCGGGTCTACTGGCCCACCGTACAACGCAAAATCGACAGCAGCTGCGGTCATCGTTGACCGTCCTCCCTCGAGGCCGGCAGTTCGTCGCCGGTCCCCGGGTCGTGCCGGATGGCTGATACCCTAAGCCTGGCACCGAGGTCGTGGCGTGAGCATCAGCGTGCGACGAGACTCACAACTCGGGGGATCGTTCGCGCCAGCGGTTGGTGATCGGCAGTCGGCGGTCCCGGCCGAACGCCTTTAAGGTGATCTTCGTGCCGGGGGGGTACTGCCGACGTTTGTATTCCGCGGCGTCCACCAACCGCACGATGTGCTCGATCAGTTCGGGATCGAACCCGGCAGCCACCAGATCGCTGAAACCGCGGTCGCCCTCCACATAGTCGTCGAGTACGGCGTCGAGCAGCTGGTAGTCGGGTAGTGAGTCGGTGTCGCGCTGGCCAGGACGGAGCTCGGCCGAGGGCGGCTTGCCGATCGAGCTCGGCGGGATCGGTGGGGTCTCACCGCGCTTGTCGGCCACGGTGTTGCGCCACCGCGCCAGCGTCCACACCGCGGTCTTGGGTAGGTCTTTGATCGGCGCGAACCCGCCGACGGCGTCGCCGTAGATCGTCGAGTAGCCAACCGCGAGCTCGGACTTGTTCCCGGTGGCCAGCACCAGGTGACCGTGCTGGTTGGACAGCGCCATCAGGGTCACCCCCCGGCAGCGCGCCTGGACGTTCTCCTCGGCCACTCCGGACAGGCCGAGCTGCCGCACGAACACGTCGACCATCTCCCCGATCGGCTGCACCTGGTAGTGCAGGCCGGTGCGTTCGGCGAGGTCGGCGGCGTCGGATTGGGAATGTGCGGAGGAGTATGACGACGGCATCGACACCCCGTACACTGCGTCGGCGCCTAGCGCGTCCACCGCCAGCGCGGCACACACCGCGGAGTCGATCCCGCCGGACAGCCCGAGCACCACCGAGCGGAACCCGTTCTTGCGCGTGTAGTCCCGCAAGCCGGTCACCAGCGCGCCCCACACCTCGGCTTCGTCAGACAGCGGCTCGGCCACCGGCGCAGCGGGCGCCGCCGGATACGCCGGCAGCGGGTCGTCGGTGAGGATCACCCGGGCAACATCCAGCCCGGCGTACCGGCCCACCGCCCTGGTTGACCCGCCGGGCAGATCCAGGTCGAGCACCAGGAGTTGCTCGGAGAACTGCGGAGCCCGTAACAGCAGCCCCCCGCGCGCGTCGACCACCATTGAGTCGCCGTCGAAGACCAGCTCGTCCTGGCCTCCCACCAGATTGGTGTAGGCCAGCGGCGCGCCCGCTTCGGTGGCGCGGCGGGCCACCAGTGCCAGGCGAGTGTCGTCCTTGTCACGCTCGTAGGGGGAGGCGTTAGGAGCGACCACCAGGTCCACCCCGGCCTGCGCCAGCGCGGTGATCGGGCCGCCTACCTGCCAGATGTCCTCGCAGATCACCATCCCGATCTCCAGGCCGTGCAGCCGGAACACGGTCAAGGTGGTGCCGGGGATGAAGTAGCGGCGTTCGTCGAACACCCCGTAATTGGGCAGGTGGTGCTTGAACTGGCGGGCTACCACCCGCCCGCGGTGCAAGACCGCGACCGCGTTGCGGGGACCGCCGGCTTCGGAGTCCAGGTATCCGACGACGGCGGCCAACTCCCCGCAGCCGTCCTGAACGAGCCGGGTCGCCAGGGCATTCAGGGCCCGCACGGACGCGGTGGCGAAGGACTCGCGCAGTGCCAGGTCCTCCACCGGGTAACCGGTCAGCGCCATCTCGCCGAATACCACGATATGCGCACCGGCGGCGGTGGCTTCCCGGCAGCGTGCGGCGATCATGGTCGCGTTGCCCGCGAGATCACCCACGCAGGGATTCGCCTGGGCCATAGCCAGACGGAGCTGTGGCATGCCCTCATCATCCGCCTACCGCCACGGACAGCTCCTGGACGCTCACTACGATCAGCCGGATGCCTCGCCTGTTGAGCCCGTCGCGGCTGACTATTGCCATGGTGGCCGTGCTCGCCCTGGGTGGCTGCGCGGGCGATTTCCAGCTTGCCGACGGCGCGCGGTCACCTCTGGGCGCGCAGTCCGAGGCCGGCGGAGCCGCGCCGCGTGAGCGCGACTCCGCCGGGCGGGTGTCCCCAGGGTTGGAGCGGTTCTACAGCCAGAACCCGACCTGGGACAGCTGCCAGGAGTTCGCCGCCACCGATCGTGGCCGGGAGCGGTTCGCGGACCCCAAGCTGCAGTGCACCCGAGTGGAAGTGCCGCTGGACTACGCCCAGCCGCAGGGGCGCGTCGCGCGACTCGGAGTGCTCCGCCGTCCCGCCGACAACCAGCAAGAGCGGCTGGGCTCCCTCCTGGTGAACCCCGGCGGTCCGGGTGCTTCGGGGATGGACGCGGTGGCGTCACTGGCCGGGGCGGTGGACAGCACCGAGCTGGGCCGCCGGTTCGACCTGGTCGGGTTCGACCCCCGAGGAATCGGTGCTAGTGAGCCGAAGATCGTCTGTCGGAACACCCAAGAACAGGATGCCGAGCGGCTCGACCTCGACCTGGACACCTCGCCGGCCGGGGTCGCCCAGACCGAGAGTGAGCACCGGGCCTACGCCGCGCTATGTGCCGAGCGGTCCGGCAAGGATGTGCTCGCCAACGTCGGCACTAGGGACGTCGCACGGGACATGGACGTGCTGCGGTCGGCGCTGGGCGACAACAAGCTCAGTTACCTCGGTTACTCCTACGGCACCCGAATCGGTACCGCCTACGCTGAGCAGTTCCCGGGCAATGTCCGGGCGATGGTGCTGGACGGCGCCCTGGACCCAGATGAGAACCTGGCCGAGAGCCAGGTGAATCAGGGCGCAGGGTTCCAGAAGTCGTTCGACGCATTCGTCAGCTGGTGTCTCGCCCAGCCACAGTGCTGGCTGGGCAACACCCCAAAGGACCAGGCCAACCGGAGGTTCCAGGAGTTGCTGCGGCCGCTGATCACCGCGGAGCGACCGGTCGGCAACCGCAAGTTTTCTTACAACGACGCCACCATCGGCACGCTCCAGGCACTGTACTCAGACCAGTTCTGGTCGGTGCTCAACCGCGGCCTCACCGCGCTGGCCAAGGGGGACGGCTCCACCCTGCTGATTCTGGCCGACCTCTACTACCAGCGTGACCAGCAGGGCTACTCCGGCAGCCAGGACGCCTTCAAAGCGATCCGCTGCCTCGACGACCCCCCGGTCACCGATCCGGTGGTGCTCCGGGAGGTCGACCGGCGCTACCGGCAGGTCGCGCCCTTCCTCGATGACGGGAACCCGCCGTCGGCGGCCCGGGACGCCTGCGTTTTCTGGCCGGTACCGCCGACCTACCAGCCAGGTCAGCCGCAGGTGGACGGGTTGCCGACAGTGCTGGTGATTTCCACGACCGGTGACCCGGCAACCCCCTATCAGGCCGGCGTGAAGCTGGCCAACCAGCTGCGCGGCATGTTGCTCAGCTTCGAGGGCCAGCAACACACGGTGGCCCTGCAAGGGGTGAAGTGCGTGGACGAGACAATCTCGGAATACCTGGTGCTGCTCACCGTGCCGAAGCGGAAGACATGCGTCGCCTGAGCTTGAGCGCTCGGGAGCGCCCCCCATTGCTGATCAGTAGAGCGCCAACCGCACCGAGCAGGCACACCCCCGCGGTGAGCAGGAAAATCTCTTGGTATTGGGTGCGGAGGGCAGCATCCAGGGCCAGTTCGTAGCCAGCGAGCTGCCGCTGGAACACCTCGCTGCTGACCCCGAAGGGCAGCGGAGTGGCCAGCTCGGCGGTGAGCTCGCGGAAGCGGTGCAGCCCCCACGCCGATAGTGCGGCGACGCCGATGAGCATGCCGGTCATCCGGGCCACCACCACCGCGGCGGATGCTACGCCGTGCCGGTCGGGCGGGGTCGCGCGCAGCGCCGCCGCGGATAGCGGCGCGATCACCAGGCCGAGTCCGAAGCCGGTCAGCGCCAGGTCGGAGTCCAGCCGGGGCAGGGTCAGCAGGCCGAGGTCGTGGCGGGCTGCCAGGATGTCCGCAGGCCATCCGGCGATTAGGAGATAGCCGGCGGCGGCGAGCAGCATCCCGGTGACGGCCACCGCGGCGTCACCCATCCGGCTTGCCGCCACCCCCCCGACCAGTGCGCCCACGGGCAGCGCCACCAGGAACCGGACCAGCAGAACGGTCCCGCCGACGGCGTCGCGGCCCAGCAAGGTCTGCGCGTAGAGCTGGACGTCGACCAGGGTTACCATCAGCGCTGCACCGGCGGTCAGGCTGACCCCCAGCGAACCGAGGAAGACCCGCCACCGCACACCGTCGGGATCCAGCAGCCGCACCTGCGCCCGCCGCTCCCACAGCACGAACGCCAGCCCGGTCACCGCAGCCGCGCCCAGGACCAACCAGCCCCATGGGGGTAGTACCCCGTGGTCGGGCTCGGGATTGTACAGGCCCATCACCAGTAGTCCCAGGGTGAGCGCCAGCAGGCCGCCGCCGACGAGGTCCAGCGGTGCCCGGTTGCGCGCCCGCCCACCCTCGGACCTCGTCCCGGCAGGCGGTACCGCCAGCTGTACCGCTGCTACTGCGGCGAGCGCGATCGGAACGTTCATCCAGAACACGCCGCGCCAGCCGGCCAACGCGGCGACCGCCACGCCGTACAGCGGTCCTAGCACGCTGCCCAGCTCCTGAGCAGCGCCCAGCGCGCCCAACGCGGTGGACCTGCCGCGATCTGGCCACAGGTCAGCGGCCAGTGCCATGGACACCGGAAGCAACGCGCCACCGGCGATGCCCTGCAGCGTCCGCCCCGCCACGACCCACGGCAGGGTTGCCGCGAGGGCGGTGACCGCCGACCCGACCGCGAACACGATCAGGCAGGCCTGCAGCAGCGGCCGCCGCCCGAAGCGGTCGGACGCCTGACCCAGCAGCGGCATCGCCGCGACGTAGCCCAGCAGGAAGCCGGTGACGATCGGGGTGGCCCGCTCCAAGCGGTTCAGCGGCACCTGCAGGTCGAGGATGATGTCGACCAGCAGGCTGACCACGACATAGGCGTCCAGCGCGGCAAGCAAGGTGACCAGCGCCCCAGTGCCCAGCGCCAGCCCGCGACGGCGGACTGGGGTTGCCATCGCGTTCATCGAACGAGGGCGGGATCAGGCGGGCGCAGTGATCTCAACCGGGGCGTCGAATTCGGAGAAGTGGACGGTGATCGTTCCGTTGGTCGTCGGGAACTGGGCCTGCAACAGCCGGGAGCCCTGGGCAGCGACCCAGACCTGACCGGTCCTGTCCTGGGCCGGCCCGGGCACGAGCGTGCTGAGCGGCTGCGCCGGGAAGGTGACCCGTAACCGGTAGCTGTCCACCCCGTCGACCTGCTCGCGTGCCTCTGTGGTTGCCCCCTGGCCGCTGGCGATCACCGACGCGATCCCCCGGTCCGGGTTGAGGATCGGACGCGGGTCGTAGAATGCGCTGAGGTTGGACGCCTGCAGCTTCAGGAATGGACCGGTCGCGCCACGCAGGTAGAGTTTGTCGCCGACGACCACGATCTCCAGTTCGACGATCTTTCCGCCCTGGTCGCGCTTGACGATGCCCTTCGCTGAACCCTCCCGGGTGAGTCGGCCGTCGGCTGACCGAAACGGGATCTCTGGCGTGTTGCCCTGGACGTCGACGGTGAAGTGAGTGGTGGTCACCGTCCGCATCGCCGTGGCAGAGTTAGTTAGCAGCTGGGCGCCGTCGGGAAGGGCGGCTTTCCGCTCCTTGGCGTCCTGGGTGGCGGTGCAGGACGTGAGCAGGGCGATGACCAGTGCGGTGAACAAGGCGACAAGGGGGAACTGTCGGCGCGGCATGTTCGCATCGTAGGGGGCGCACAAAAGGACCGTCACCAACCGTCCTCTACTCTGCGCGCATGGATCGCCAGCAGGAGTTCGTGCTGCGCACGCTGGAGGAACGCGACATCCGATTTGTCCGATTGTGGTTCACCGACGTGCTGGGCTACCTCAAGTCGGTGGCTGTGGCGCCGGCCGAGCTGGAGGGAGCCTTCGCCGACGGCATCGGTTTCGACGGATCGGCCATCGAGGGCTTCGCCCGAGCCTACGAGTCCGACATGATCGCCAAGCCAGACCCCTCCACCTTCCAGATTCTGCCGTGGGAGAACCCGAACGGGGCACACTACTCGGCCCGGATGTTCTGTGACATCGCGATGCCCGACGGCTCGCCGTCCTGGGCCGACCCACGGCACGTGCTCAGCCGGGGCCTGTCCAGGGCGGCGGAGGCCGGGTTCACTTGCTATGTGCACCCCGAGATCGAGTTCTACTTGCTGCGCGACCTGCCCGACAACGGTTCCGAGCCGGTGGCCGCCGACTCCGGCGGGTATTTCGACCAAGCCAGCCACGACGCCGCTCCGCATTTCCGCCGGCACGCCATCGAGGCTCTGGAGCAGATGGGCATCTCGGTGGAGTTCAGCCACCACGAGGGCGCTCCGGGCCAGCAGGAGATCGACCTGCGCTACGCCGATGCGCTCACCATGGCCGACAACATCATGACCTTTCGGTATGTGATCAAGGAGGTCGCGATCACCCAGGGGGTGCGCGCCTCGTTCATGCCCAAGCCCTACACCGCCCGCCCGGGGTCTGCCATGCACACCCACATGAGCCTGTTCGAGGGGGACCGTAACGCCTTCCACGACGACGACAACCCATACGAGCTTTCCGACACCGGCCGGGCCTTTGTTGCCGGCGTGCTCCAGCATGCCCGGGAGATCACCGCGGTAACCAACCAATGGGTGAACTCCTACAAGCGGCTGATCGTCGGTGGAGAGGCCCC
>DASYIL010000276.1:0-2300 GCA_035997545.1 Pseudonocardiaceae bacterium | reverse complement strand
CTTCGCCGCTTTGGTGTTTCTCCTGCTCTGCACCAGGATGTCCAGCACGTTGCAGTCCTGGTCCACCGCCCGGGTCAAGTCCTGAGCGTCCTGTAAATGGGTGGCCTGCTGATCATGCGGCGATGTGCTTGCGTCGGTTGGTCTTGCGGTTGTCGGTGTTGGCTGGGGGTGGGTCGAGTCCCAGTTCGGCGCGTAGCAGTGTGAGCTGGTGACGTTCCAGGGCGCTGATCGATACGCGGCACCAGCGGTCGGCGGCGCGGATCAGGGTGGCGAATACGAGCTTCATGGCGGCTTTTTCGTCGGGGAACCGGGGGATCACTTTGGTGCGTCGGCGTTCTTCGACGAAGCTGCGCTCGGCGAGGTTGGTGGTGCGTACCCGGATGCGGTGGCGCACTGGTACCCGGTGGATGGCCAGCAGCGCGTCGAGGTCGTCGGTGAAGCAGGCGACGGCCGCCGGGTATTCCCGGCCGTGGGTGTTGATGAACCGATCCGCGGCCGCTCGGGCCGCGTCTAGCGTCGGCGCATCGCGGACCGCGTAGACGTGGGCGAGGACCTCACCGGCGGTCTCGTCGGGCAGCTTGGCACGGAGGTTGCCCAGCCGGTGAAACCAGCACCGGATGCGAATGCTCGCCGGGAAACACGTCGTGATGGCGTTGATCAGCCCGGGGGCACCGTCGGAGGTGATGGTGGTGGGTGCTCGCATGCCACGGCCCAGCATGCTGGGAGAAGAACTCACTCCAGCAGGCCTGGCTTTCCTTGTTGCCCACCGCCAGGTGCAGCAGGTGCTTACGCCCGTCGGAGGCGATGCACCAGCAAACCAACACAGCTTCCTTGGCCCCGTGCCGACGCAGCGACTCAAATACCGCGTCGACGAACAGATACTCCACGGCGATGTCGGACAGGTCACGGGCGACGAACTGCTGATAGTCCTCCCAGAGCCGGTCGGTGATCTCCGAGACCGCCGACTTGGACAGGACCATGTCCCCGGTCGCATCGCGGAAGGCATCCTCGACATCGCGGGTGGACAACCCGCGCGCATACATCTCAGTGACCAGCCGCTCAAGCACCTCGCTGTTGCCATCGAGGAAGCTCATCAGCGACGACCGGAACGGCTCACCGGCACCCCGCACCTGCGGCACCGCCACCTCGATCGCGCCCTCCGCAGTGCGCACCCGACCCGGCTCATACCCATTGCGCGACCCCGACTGCCCCTCACCGCGCCGCTCATAGCGGCCGCGGCCACCCAAAAACTCGGCCTGCTCGCCCTCCAGCAGCTCCTGCACCACCAACCGCGTCACCGTCTCCACCAACGCGGAGACGATATTCGACCCACGGCCCACACCACCGGTGAGCAACTCCTGCAACTGCTCACGAGCGATCACGGACGGCGCTACCCTTCCCATCGGCCTGCTCCTCTCGTCGGTCCAAGACACCCGACATGATCGAGCAGGCCACCTTCATTTACAGGAACGCTAGGACGTCACCGACACGCAGGGTGGTCTCGTCGACTTCGATGGTGACGATCTGACCGGCATAACGTAGCCCGACTTGGACGCGTTGGCCGATGATTTGAGTGCCGCCGCGGCAGGACACGGTGCGTTGCGCCCGGGTGGGGCGCTGGTCGAGCAGCGGAGCGGAACCGGGAGTGCGGGCTCCTTGGAGGCGGGCGCGTTGGGTGGGGGTCAGGGTTAGCGGAATGGTGCGGGTCAAGATCCCGTCGAGCACGACGTGGGCGAGGGTGGTCTCCAAACGCAGGGTGATCCGCCGACCGGCGAACTGCTGGCCGACCGAGTGGTACTTACCAGCGATGGAGACCGTGCCGGTGGCGTTGACCGTGCGCTGGATCTCTACGGGTGCGCCGGCGGTGAGCTGCGCCCAGGACGGTCGGGCCGGCGGAGGGCCGGCGGGCCGGGCGCCTTGGGTGCGGAGCCGGGCGAGGTCGATGCTGGTCAGACGGGAGGGCAGGGTCTTTAGATGCTGGCCGTCGAGGCTGAGGTGCACGGTGGTGGTGTCGATCCACAAGCTCAGCGTGCGTCCGGCCCGCGCTGTGCCCAGCCAGAACTGCTGGCCACACACCCCGAGGTTGCCGCTGGTCGGCACGACCCGGTCGATTTCCACCGCCTCGATGGCCAGCGCCTCGTTGCTGGTCCCGGCCGGCTGCTGGGAGGTCGAGGCGCCGGTCGCTGGGACACCCTGCGCAGCCGCCACTACGGGCTCATCCGGTTCATCGGGTTCCTCGTCGATCGAGTTAGTACCCTCGGGGATATCGGAGCTGGGGCCGGTGGGGGCCAGCTCGGGCG
>DASYIL010000275.1:0-8400 GCA_035997545.1 Pseudonocardiaceae bacterium | reverse complement strand
CCACACAAGCCCACCGCGGGCAGACCCTCTCCGTCGGTCGCGGCCTGGTAGGCCTGCGCGAACGAGTCCACGCCGCCGGCGGAAACCTCCACGCAGGACCCCACCACCACGGTGGCCACCGACTGACCGCCACCATCCCCCTCACAGACACCCCGCAGCGGATACTCCTCAATCACCACCCGTAACCATCTACACCACCCCAGGTACTTCAACCATCCTCCCTACTGTAGAAATTAACGCAATTTGGTGATCGTCGATATTTATCTCATGTCACAACTCATCCCGTCAGGAAACGAATAGCGACGTCGCCACCACCACTCCCCTTGCCTCCGGCGAGGGCCGCGGGGATCGCGGGTAAGGTGTCAGCGTGATCCGAGTCGTGGTAGTCGATGATCAACCGCTGGTACGAGCCGGCATAGTGATGCTAGTCAACGCCGAGGAAGACGTCGCCGTCGTTGCCGAAGCCGCCGATGGCCAGGCCGCTCTTACCCAGGTCCGCGCCCAACGCCCGGATGTGGTCCTCATGGATGTGCGCATGCCGGGCACCGATGGCGTCGCCGCGACCCGCGCTGTGATCGATGAGGGTCTGACCGCGCAGAGCGGCCAGCCCATCGGGGTCATCATCCTCACGACGTACCACATTGATGAGGCCGTCTACGCCGCACTGCGCGCCGGCGCTTCGGGCTTCCTGCTCAAAGATGCCGCCCCGGCCGAGATAGTCAATGCGATCCGCGCGGTCGTCGCCGGCGAGGCGTGGCTGGATCCCGCCGTCGCTCGCCGGCTCATCGACGAATTCGCTACCCGACCTGAGCAGCACGCACCCACGCCGGCGGAGATGGCTCAGCTGACCCCCCGCGAGCGGGAAGTCCTCACCCTTCTGGCCCGAGGCCTGTCCAACGCCGAGGTCGCCATAGACCTGTTCATCAGCGAAGCCACCGTGAAAACACATCTTGCCCGGGTCATGATGAAACTCGGGGTCCGGGAGAAAGCGCAAGCGGTGGCCGCCGCCTACCAAACCGGGCTCGTCCAGCCCCCGGCCCGGTGACCACTTGGTGCACCCGCGAGGCCTACCGTACGCACGTCCATTGGGCACCGCATGGCAGACCAGGCCACTGCGGCCAGGGTGCCGCGACGTCCGGCCGTCCCCGGCGCGGCGCCGGGGTCGAGGTCCCCGTAGCGGTCGGCGCGGGTGGGCAACCACAGCTACCGCGACTTCGCTATCTCGACTCGGCGGCGTCCAGGAATCCAGGCGGGCCAGGGCGGTCGCGGCATCCGCCTGCGCACACACCTCCCGAGCCGCCCTTCCGCTTTCCCCGACCACCACCGCGCGCTGCACAAATACCTCCGATTCGTCGACGGTGGCCACGCGCCCGGCGGATGAGCTGGGCGGCCGATGAGCGGGAGTGAGTCCGTGCGTACCGTCGACGTGGCCCCCAGCCCGCTGTTCCTGCTGCTGGTCGCGGCCACGGTGGCCGGCGGCGCGCTCGCGGCGCTGACCACCGGGGCGGCTCACACCGGGGGCATCGTGCTCCTGGTGCTCGGTGGGTGGGCGGTCTCGCTGTGCCTGCACGAGTTCGGGCACGCCCTGACGGCCTACTGGGGCGGCGATCGTTCGGTGCGCGCCAAGGGCTATCTCACTCTCGACATCCGGCGCTACACCGACCCGGTGATGTCCCTGCTGCTGCCCTTGGTGCTGCTGGCCTTCGGCGGGATCCCACTGCCCGGCGGTGCGGTGTGGATCAACCGCGACGCGCTCCGGTCTCGAGCGGTCGCCTCGGCGGTGTCGGTGGCCGGCCCGCTGACCAACCTGGCGTTGGGGGCTGTACTCATCGCCGTGGTCGGCCTCGGCAGGCTCCCGGTCGGGCTCGCCGTCGGCCTGTCCTACCTGGGCCTGGTGCAGGTGTTCGCGTTCGTGCTGAACATCCTGCCGGTGCCGGGGCTGGACGGGTTCGGCGCTCTGGAGCCCTACCTGCCGGCCCAGGCTCGCCGGTTCGCTGACACCGTGAGCCCGTACGCCATCGTGGGGCTCTTCCTGCTGATCATCACCGTGCCTGCGGTGGCCCAGGCGCTGTTCAGCGCCGGCTCCGCGGTCTTCGTGGCGCTCGGCGGCGACCGGCTGGCAGCGGACGTCGGCTTCGGCGAGTTCCTGTTCTGGCGCTGACGAGTTATCGGCGCCTGATTAACGTCCCTTCCCGTGGGATACTAGTCCCGTGGGTGCTGAGGGGGGACAGCAAGGATATGGGGATGGGCGTCACTGCTCGACTGGACAACTTCCAACGGCGTCATACCTGGTTAGGTTTCCCGTTGGCAGTAGTGTACAAATTCGTCGACGACCAAGGCGGCTACCTCGCCGCTCTGATCACCTACTACGGTTTCGTCTCGCTGTTTCCCCTGCTGCTGTTGCTGGTCAGCGTGCTCGGCTACACGCTGGAGGGCAACCCTGCCATGCAGCAAGCGCTGCTCGGCTCGGCGTTGCAGCAATTCCCGATCATCGGTCCGCAACTGCAGCAGAACATCAGCTCGATCCACGGCAGCAGCGTGGGCGTGGTCCTGGGCATCCTCGGTGCCGGCTACGGCGGGCTGGGTGTCTCGGTGGCCATCCAGATGGCGTTGAATCGGGTCTGGGCCGTGCCGCGCTATGCCCGCCCCGACCCAGTGGTGTCCCGACTACGCGGTTTGGTGCTGTTCGTCCTGCTCGGGGCAGTCATCCTGACGACGACCGCGCTGAACGTGGTCGGCCCGGTGGTCGCCGGCTTCGGCTCCGAAATCGACACCGGCGTACGCATTGGTGCGTTCGTCGTGGCGATGGCCGCCAACGTGGCCGCGTTCCTGATCCTCTTTCGAGTGCTGACCGCCCGCGACGTTCGGCTAGCCGATTTGATACCCGGGGCGGTCGGCGCCGGGGTCGCCGTCCAGCTGCTCCAGACTGTGGGCACGTTGTTCGTCAGTTCCCAGCTCGCCGGTGCCTCACAGATCTACGGCGTGTTCGGGCTGGTCCTCGGGTTGCTGGCCTGGCTGTACCTGCAGTCGGTCATCGTGGTGTTCTGCGCCGAAATCAACGCGGTGCGGGCGCGACGGCTATGGCCCCGTAACCTGCTCACCCCCTTCGTCGACGACGTGGTCCTCACCCCCGCCGACAAGGCCGCCTACCGTTCCTATGTCGACTCCGAACGCCACAAATCCTCCGCGCAGGTGCACACCACGTTCGATCACCCGCCGTCGAAGAGCGACGAATCCTGATCACTGCCCCTGCCGTCCCGCGTAGCGTCCTGGTCATGAAGGTGGTGGTGTTGGCCGGCGGCGTCGGTGGCGCCCGGTTCCTGCTCGGGGCGAAGGCCGCGCTGGGCCTGCCCGCCATCGGCTTGTCCGCCGTCGACTCGCCCGACGATTCTGCCCGCAGCAAGCACGAGATCACCGCAGTGGTCAACACTGGCGACGACATCTGGCTGCACGGGCTACGGATCTGCCCGGATCTGGATACCTGCATGTACACCCTCGGCGGCGGGATCGACGTCGAGCGCGGCTGGGGACGGGCCGGCGAAACCTGGGTGGTCGCCGCCGAACTAGCGCGCTATGGCGCCGACCCGGGCTGGTTCGGGCTGGGCGACCGCGACCTGGCCACCCACCTGGTCCGCACTCGGATGCTACGAGCCGGCTATCCGCTGTCCGCGGTCACAGCGGCGTTGTGCGACCGGTGGCGCCCCGGGGTGCGGCTGCTGCCGGCCACCGACGATCGCTGCGAGACGCACGTGGTGGTGGCTGACGCCCAGGGCCGGAGCGCGATGCACTTCCAGGAGTGGTGGATTCAACATCGTGCAGCGCTCCCGGCCATTGCGTTCGTGCCGGTAGGCGCGGATGCCGCCGAGCCGGCCGCCGGGGTGCTGGACGCGATCGCCAGGGCGGATGCTGTGCTGCTCGCGCCGTCCAACCCGGTGGTGTCGATCGGTAGCGTGCTAGCGGTGCCGGGGATCCGTCAGGCGCTGCGCGCCACGCCCGCCCGGGTGATCGGGCTGTCCCCGATCGTCGGGGGCCGCGCGGTGCGCGGGATGGCCGAGACCTGCCTGGCCGCGATCGGCGTGCACTGTGAGGCCGGTGCGGTCGGTCGGCACTACGGGGCCCGCTGCGCGAATGGGATCCTGGATGGGTGGCTGGTGCACACGGGCGATGGCGCGACGGTTCCCGGAGTGGAGGTCAGAGAAGTCCCGCTGCTGATGTCGGACGTGCCGGCGACCGCGGCGATGGCCAGAGCCGCCCTGGACCTCGCCGGTCTGGCTACATGAGCGCCGACGGGGTGCGCAGCACCAGGGACCACGCCGCCCGGGACGAGGTCCGCATCCTGCCCGTCCGGGGGCTGCCGGAGTTCCGGCCGGGAGACGATCTGATCGCCGCACTGGTCACCGCCGCGCCGTGGCTGGTCGACGGTGACGTCGTCGTCGTCAGCAGCAAGGTGGTGTCCAAGGTGGAGGGACGGCTGGTCACGGTGCCAGCCGACTCGCAGGCCAGGGAGGCGGCCCGGCGCAAGCTCGTCGCAACCGAGGCCCGTCGGGTGCTCGCGCGCCGTGGCCACACTCTGATCACTGCGAATGCGCTGGGCATAGTGCAGGCCAGCGCAGGGGTGGACGCGTCCAACGTGGTGCCCGATGAGATCGCACTGCTGCCCGTCGACCCCGACGCCAGCGCTGCGCGGCTACGGGCCGGGCTGGCCGCGGCGCTGGGCGTCGAGGTCGCCGTGGTGATCACCGACACGATGGGCCGGGCGTGGCGAGTCGGGCATACCGACGCGGCGATTGGGGTCGCCGGGCTGGGTGTGCTGCGCCGCTACGCGGGCACCGTCGACGGGTACGGCAACGAGCTCGTCGTTACCGAGGTCGCCGTCGCCGACGAGATCGCCGCGGCCGCCGACCTGGTCAAGGGCAAGCTGGCCGGGGTACCGGTGGCGGTCCTGCGCGGATTGCCCCGCGACGACGACGGCAGCACCGCGGCGGATCTGATCCGCCCGGTGGCCGACGACCTGTTCTGGCTGGGCACCGATGAGGCGATCGAGCAGGGGCGGGCGCTTGGCCGGGCCGATGCGGTGTTGCTGCGCCGGTCGGTGCGCTCGTTTCACACCGAGCCGGTCGACCCAGCGGCGCTGCGCCGTGCGGTGGGGGTGGCACTGACCGCGCCGGCACCACACCACACCCGGCCGGTTCGTTTCGTCTGGCTGGCCGACGCGACCGTCCGGGGGCGGCTGCTCGACGCGATGGCGCAGGCGTGGCGAGCCGACCTGCGTCACGACGGGCTGACTGACGACCACATCGAGCGCCGGGTCCGGCGCGGAGACCTGCTGCGCGACGCGCCGGAGGTGCTGGTGCCGGTCGCGGTGCCCGACGGGGCACACGCCTACCCCGACGCGCGCCGACAAGCCGCCGAGGAGACGATGTTCACTGTGGCCGCGGGTGCCGCCGTCGGGGGCCTGCTGGTGGCGCTGGCCGCCGAGGGCCTGGGCTCGTGCTGGATCGGCTCGACGCTGTTCTGCCCGGATCTGGTCCGCGCCGAACTCGCCCTGCCGCCGGACTGGCGGCCGCTCGGCGCGATCGCCGTCGGTTACCCCATGGAACCGCTGCAACCGCGTCCAGCGCGCGATCCCGATGACGGGCTGGTATTGCGATGACCCCTGCGATCACTACGGTTCCCAACGCCGCCGTGCACGCCAACGCGGTGCTGCTGCTGTCCAGCTGGGATCCCGGCGATCTCGGGCAGCAGGCGCTGCGCCACGCCTTCCTCGGGTTCCTGGCCGCCCGCCCGGACGCCTGCGCCCGCTCCTGCGCGCCCGGCCACCTGACGGCGTCGGCAGTGGTCCTCTCGCACGACGGCGCGCACGTGCTGCTCACCCTGCATCCCCGGGTCGGACGCTGGGTGCAACTCGGCGGACACTGCGAGGAAGGCGACGCCGGTCTCGCCGCGGCAGCGCTGCGAGAAGCCACCGAGGAGTCCGGCATCGCTGGCCTGGAGATCGACTCCTGGCCGCTGCACCTGGACGTACACCCGATCACCTGCTCGTTGGGCCTACCCACCCGACACTTCGATGTACGGTTCCTGCTGCGCGCCCCAGCAGACGCCACCCCGGTGCGCAGTTCCGAGTCCGTTGACCTGGCCTGGTGGCCAGTGGATACCCCACCACCCGACGTGGCACCCGCGCTGGTTTCTCTCCGACCGGGTATGTGATAAGCCGCGGGCGTCAGGCCTGCCACGACCGGATACCAGTCGCGGGGTTGTCAAGACAGTTGCAGGACGAGGCAGCTTGGCGCATCCGCGATGTGCCGAGGCCCCATAGGCCGAGAAAGCGCGCCCGGGTATGTCCCGCGTGACGAGGAAAACCGTGCTGCCGTCCGCTGCCGCTACGTCAGCCCTTTTCATGATCGATCGCTGTCAGGAGATGGTGCGCAACATGAGCCAGGGGAGCCGAACCGGCTATGTGGTTTGGATCAAGCATCTCGACGCGCTGGGCCAACGCTGTGGCACCGTCTGTTGCCGGTCGGGCACTCATCGAGTACAATCGAACACATGTTCGACACTAGTCGTCTGGAGTGGCCACTGCCACCGGTCACCCCGCCACCCGAGGACGTCATCGGCATCGATGATCTCTTCGAGGACCGGTCCGGTGCTGCAGATCCGGTGCGCTGGTCTGAGTACCTCCCCGACGGCATGCTGGCCGACCTTTTGGCTCAACCCTGTGGGACTGACCCGGAGCATCGTGAATTCCAAACCCTGGAACGGGTCGGCGGCTGGGAACGGGTGATCGCTTGGGCGCAGGCCGGGCAGGCCCGGGAGATGGCCTCGTTCATCGACAGCGCGGAAGCCCGCAACAAGGCATTGGGTGCCTGCGATTCGCAGGCTCACGACTCGGCGGTGGCCGAGGTGGGGTTGATGCTGGCCGTTTCGGCGCGGACCGCGGCGTGTCGGGTGGGTGAGGCATGGTCATTGTGTACCCGGTTGCCCGCGACGTTGGCGGCGATGGAATCGGGCCGGATCACCCTGACCAAGGCCCGCATCGTCGATGCGGAGACCCTGAACCTCTCCCCAGAGCACACCGCGGCGGTCGAGGCCCAGGTGCTGGCCAAGGCAGCGAAGCAGACCCCGGGGCAGCTGCGGGCCGCGACTCGTCGAGCGGTGCTGTCGACCGACCCGGCGGCCGCCCGCAAGCGCGCCGAGCAGGCCCGGCAGGAGCGCGGGGTGCGGATATGGCCCGAGCCCGACGGGATGGCCACCCTGTGCGCCTACCTGCCGGCAGGTGATGCCGTCGGCGTGTTCTCCGTCCTCGACGAATACGCCCGCCACTCAGGCTCTGCCGGCGACGAGCGGAGCATGGACGCTCGCCGCAGCGACGCCCTGGTCGACCTGGTGCTGGGCCCGACCGGTTACCGCAGCCAAGCCACCAGCACCACCCGCGACCACACCACCCCGCAACCACACAGCGGGCACCACAACACCCACGACACCTCCGATGTCAGCAGCACCCAGGACACCTCCGATGTCAGCACCGCCCACGATGACTCCCCGGCCACCGGCACCACCACCCCGGCGGGCTGCCGGTGCGAGTGTGGGAAGTGCCGGCGCGGTGGCGGGGTGGATGTCCGGGTCACCATCCCCTACACCGCGCTGCTCGGCGCCAACGACCAACCCGGTGACCTCGTCGGCTACGGCCCCATCCCGGCCGCGGTCGCCCGGGACCTCGCCGCCGGGGGCACCTGGCGGCGCATCCTCACCGACCCAGTGTCGGGCCGACCGGTGGATTACGGCACCACCCGTTACCGGCCCCCCGCCCACCTCACCGGGTTGGTAATCACCCGAGACCAGACCTGCCAGTTCCCCGGCTGCCGGATCCCCGCCCACCGCTGCGACATCGACCACGGCATCCCCTACGACCCCGACACCGGCACCGGCCCGACCAGCGAATTCAACCTCGGCCCCAAATGCCGACACCACCACCAGGTAAAACAGACCCCCGGCTGGTCAGTGACCCACCACCCCGACGGCTGCACCACCTGGACCACCCCCAGCGGCCACGTCTACCACTCACAACCGCCACCATTGACCGACCCCGAACCACTCACCACCCGCCCCGCACCTGATCCGGACGAGCCCCCGCCCTTCTGACTTGCGCCCCGAGGCGCTGGCGGCCCAGTCACAGCGGGCGACAGCATTACGCCTGTTCTTCGGTCCGGGCTCAGGGTGACGGTAAGCGACCTGGCCCACCCGGGCTTACCGTCAGGGACATGAACGCTAGAGAACTGAACTTGACGGAGTCGTGGGTGCCAGCGGAGTGCACCTTGCCGAACGCGCAGCAGCCCCTGTGGGTAGCGGAGTTTAATGAATTGTTCTCATCGGCGGTGCGGGGTCTTGACCGGCCGGAGCGAG
>DASYIL010000274.1:0-1644 GCA_035997545.1 Pseudonocardiaceae bacterium | reverse complement strand
CCGTGCGGCTTGTCGACGGGCTCTGTCCCGATGTGATCGTTATGGATTTGCAGATGCCCGGCATGAATGGTGCTGATGCGACCCGTGAGGTTCTCCGGCGCCGTCCCACCGCCCGCATCATCATCGTCACGGGAAACCCGGGAAACCCGGTACTACATTCGCAGATCTGCGTATCCCTTGATCGGGTCAGCTCGTTGATCACGTGTGGCCTACGACATTTCCTACGATCAGCTGGCGGGCTGGGAGGCGGATCTTCGCCTGCTGACCGGGCGGGTCGCCGACTCGTTGTTCACCCGGCCCGAGCCGCGGGCTACCTTCACCGATCTGGTGCGGGGGCTGCTGGCCGACGTGCCGCGCAAGAACTCCTGGCAGCTGGCCGAACAGGTCGGCCACGGGTCGGCCCACCGGCTGGAGTGGCTGCTGGGCGGGGCCAAGTGGGACGCCGACGCGCTGCGCGATCGGGTCCGCGACTACGTGGTGGCCACCCTGGGCGCCGAGGACGGGGTGCTCATCGCCGACGACACCCAAGTGATCAAGAAGGGGGTCAAGTCGGTGGGCGTCGCCCGGCAGTACTGCGGACTGACCGGACAGACCGAGAACTGCCAGGTGATGCCCATGCTCAGCTACGCCTCCGGGCGCGGGCACGCCTTCATCGACCGGGCCTTGTACCTGCCCCGGTGCTGGACCGACGACCCGCAGCGGTGCGCGCAGGCCGGAGTGCCCGCCGAGCGCGGGTTCGCCACCAAGCCCCAGCTGGTGATCGAGATGCTGGACCGGGCGCTGGCCGCCGGGGTGCCGTTCCGCTACTTCGCCGCCGATGCCGGCTACGGCCGCGACCCGGCGCTGCGGGCCCGCTGCCACGCCGCCGCGGTGGCCTACGTGCTGGCCGTCCCGGTCGATCTGCCACTGGTCGCCCCCGGCGGTGGGACCACCCGACCGGACCGGACGCTCGCCACCGTGCCGAAAACGGTGTGGGAGCGTCGCTCCTGTGGTGAGGGCACCAAGGGCGCCCGCTACTACGACTGGGCCGCGGTCGCGGTCACCGTCGCTGGCCAGGTCGCCGCCGACGGATACGCCCACACCCTGCTGATCCGCCGCTCGGTGGCCGACCCCAGCGAGCTCGAGTTCTTCCTCGCCCACGCCCCCGCCCACACCCCGATTCCCGAGCTGATCGCCGTCGCCGGGATGCGCTGGAAGATCGAGGAGAACAACGCCCAGGGCAAGGACCTGCTCGGGCTCGACCAGTACCAGGTCCGCAAGTGGACCCCGTGGCATCGGCACGTAACCGCCTGCATGCTGGCCCAGGCCTTCCTCGCCGCCACCCGTGCCCAGCTGGGAAAAGACCAACCACTCCCGCCGGCAACGGCCTGCTGACCCCGCCGCGGCTGATCCGGCCCTCGCTGGCCGAGATCCGCCGTCTGCTCGCCCGCACCGTGCTCGCCGCCGCGGACGGCATCGACCACGTCCTGCGCTGGTCGCTGTTCCGCCGGCTCCACCAAACCCGCGCGCTGATCAGCCACTACCGCCGCCGAGGCGACCCCCTACCAGCGGAATTGCGAATGTAGTACCGGGTTCCGGCCCGATCGATGCCGGCCGCTACGGACGCAAGGTCATCGGGCCTCGTCCGACGCCGGGACGACGTCA
>DASYIL010000273.1:0-20404 GCA_035997545.1 Pseudonocardiaceae bacterium | reverse complement strand
ACGTAGGCGTCGGGCTCAGCGGTGACCAGTGCGCGCACCCGCCGGGTCTGCGCCCCGGACTGGTAGTGCGACCGGTTGCGGCCGGTGCTGAGGTAATAGGGGTACTGCGCGTCCGGCAGCTCCGCCGGATCGCGGTGCTCGACCGGGTGAAACCGGGCACGGCCGTCGGGGGTGGCGAAGCGGTCCTCGAACAGCCGCGGCGTGCCGGGATGCTTCTCGTCCGGGCACGGCCAGAAGACGCCCTGCTCGTCGGCGATGCGGTCGTAGGTGATGCCCGCGTAGTCGGCCAGGCCGCCCGCGCTGGCCGCCCGCAGCTCGTCGAACACCTCACGCGGCCGGTCCTCGAAGGCGACTCGACAGCCGAGCCGCTCGGCCAGGGCGCGCAGGATCTGCAGGTCGGAGCGGACCCCTCGCGGCGGGTCCAGCGCCTTGCGGCGCAGCAGCACCCGGCCTTCCAGGTTCGTCAGCGTGCCCTCCTCCTCTGCCCACTGTGTGCAGGGCAGCACGACGTCGGCCAGCGCCGCGGTCTCGGACAGCACGAAGTCGCTGACCACCAGGAAGTCCAGCGCGGCCAGCCGTTGCGCGACGTGGGTGGAGTGTGGCGCGGAGACGGCGATGTTGGACGCGAACACCAGCAGGGTGCGCACCCCGCCTTCGGCGCCCAGACTGCCTTTGATACCCAGCCGGTCGAGCATCTCGTAGGCGGAGGTGCCCGGCCCGGGGAGGCTGTCGGGGTCGACTCCCCACACGGCGGCGACGTGTGCGCGGGCCTGCGGATCGTCGAGGCGCCGGTAGCCGGGCAGCTGGTCGGCCTTCTGGCCGTGCTCCCGGCCGCCTTGCCCATTGCCCTGCCCGGTGATGGTGGCGAACCCGGAACCGGGTCGTCCGGGCAGGCCCAGGGCCAACGCCAGGTTGATGAAGGCCAGCGTGGTGTCGGTGCCGTTGCTGTGCTGCTCGGCCCCCCGGGCGGTGAGCACCATCGCCGTCGGTGCCTCGCCGAGCAGCCACGCGGCCTCGTCCAACTGGGTCACCGAAACGCCGGTGATCCGCTCCACCCGGTCCGGCCAGTACGAGCGCACCACCCGGCGGACCTGCTCGAAGCCGCAGGTTCGCTCCGCGATGTAGTCGGTGTCGATGTGCCCGTGCCGGATCGCCAGGTGCAGCAACCCGTTGGCCAGCGCCAGGTCGGTGCCGGGCGCCGGCTGCAGGTGCAGTTTCGAACCACGGGCGGTGGAGGAACGCCGCGGGTCGATGGTGATGTGCGCCGCGCCGCGGCTGCGACCCTGGTCGAACCACTGCATCGCCGGCGGCATGGTGTCGGCCGGATTGGCACCAACCAGCAAGATGACGTCAGCCGCGGCGATGTCGGCCAGCGGGAATGGCAGGCCCCGGTCGATGCCGAATGCGCGGTTGGTCGCCGCGGCGGCCGAGGACATGCAGAACCGGCCGTTGTAGTCGATCTGGGATGTGCCCAGCGCGACCCGGGCGAACTTGCCGAGCTGGTAAGCCTTCTCGTTGGTCAGCCCACCGCCGCCGAAGCAGCCCACGCTGTTGGGGCCGTAGCTCTGCTGGGAGCGGCTGATGGCCTGTGTAACCCGGTCCAGCGCGTCGTCCCAGGTAGTGGGCTCCAGGGGCGCGTCGCGCCGGTCCCGGACCAGGGGCTCGGTCAGCCGCTGCGGGTGGTCGAGCAACTCGGCCGCGTTCCAGCCCTTGCTGCACAACCCGCCCCGGTTGGTCGGGAAATCCTCCTGGGCCGCCAGGTAGACCCGGTTGGGAACGACACGCAACGTGATGCCGCACTGCAGCGAGCAGTACGGGCAGTGCGTCAGCGTCGGCCGGCCATCCATACCCCCACCGTGCGCCTACCTCGTTTCCGCGCCGTTTTCTGCCGGTTACGGCTCACCTGTCCTTGCTACGCCCGGCTCTCGCCGGGCTGGTCAACCCTGTGAGTACTGCGCTGAACCTGTACAAGTCCGCAGCGATCGAGGTCAGTTCGCTGCATTGTCGGCTCAGTGTCTGGCCGGCGACGACTAGCGACCTTTTGTAACTGATTGTAATGATAATGACAGCACATTAGGACAAATGAGGGACAGGCGTCGCCTCGGACTTGCACGTATGCCACCCTATGTATACGGAAATGCAGGCCGGGGGAAGCGGGCTATGACTGATACCTCAGGAGCCCCCAACCGTCCGGCACGTCACACCGACGCCGCGGGAGCCTGGCTGCCGACTCGCCGTGATTTCATCGTCGGAGCGATGGGCGCGGCAGCGACACTCGCCGGACTTGGGGCCGCCACCTCATCAGGCGGTGGCGCGACAGCTTTCGTCCGGGTCTCTGCCGACGTGGCACCACTAGCGGCGACCGCTGCGCCCTCCGATCCCGCATGGGTCGCACACCATCGCCTCACCGCCGCCCAATACCAGGCCGAATTCGACCGGCTCGCCAGGGAGGGCTACCGGCTCGTGGACGTCTGCGGGTACGAGGACGCCGGCCGGGAGATGTACGCCGCGATCTGGGAGAAGTCTGCGGGGCCCGCCCTGGTGGCCCGGCACGGCCTGACCGCCGCCCAGTACCAGGCCGAGTTCGACCGACTGACCAAAGAGGGCTACCGGCCAGTTCGGGTCAGCGGTTTCGGTCTCGGTGGTCAGGCGCGCTTCGCCGCGATCTGGCACAAAGCCGACGGGCCCGCCTTGGTGGCCCGCCACGGCTTGACCGCCGCCGACTACCAAACCGAATTCGACCGACTGACCAAAGAGGGCTACTGGCCTGCCCGGGTCAGTGCCTACGCCATCGGCACCGACGTGCGTTACGCGGCGATCTGGCACAAGGCAGGAGGGTCCCCAGGGGTGGCCCGGCATGGCCTGAAGTCCACCGCTTATCAAGCCGAGTTCGACCAGCTGACCAAGAAGGGATACCGACCCGTCCAGGTCAGCGCCAGCGGTGGTGCCATCCAGCCGGTCTTCGCGGCCATCTGGGAGAAACGCCAGTTCTCCGAGAAAGAACTGAAGGACATGGCAGACGTCGTGGGCGCGTTCATGAAGGAGTGGAGCGTTCCCGGCGTGTCAGTGGCGATCGCCCGGGAGGGGCGGTTGGTCTACGCCCAGGGCTTCGGCCAAGCCGACAAGTCGAGTGGCGCGAAGGTGACGACCGCCAGCCTGTTCCGGATCGCCAGCATCTCCAAGCCGATCACCTCCGTCGCCGTAATGAAGCTGGCCGAAGGGGGCAAACTCAAGCTCACGGACACCGTCTTCGGAAGCAGTGGGATTCTCGGAACGACATACGGCAAGCAGCCGTACGGGACCAACATCGACAAGATCACCGTCCAGCACCTCTTGGAGCACACCACCGGTTGGCGGAACGACCCCGATGATCCGATGTTCACCCACCCCGATCTCGACCAGTCGAAGCTCATCTCCTGGATGCTCGACAACCGTCCCCTCGCCAACGACAACAACAACACTCCGAACGTTCCGGGCCAGAGCTGGAGCTACTTGAACTTCGGATACTGCGTGCTGGGGCGGGTCATCGAGAAGGTGACCGGCAAGTCCTACAGCGCGTACGTCCAGGAAAACGTCCTGAAGCCGTCCGGGATCACCACCATGCAGTTGGCCGGCAACACCCAGGCGGACCGGCGGGCGGGCGAGGTGGTGTATTACGGGCAGGGCGGGGAGGACCCGTACGGCTGGCAGGTAAACCGGATGGATGCGCACGGGGGCTGGCTGGCCACCGCCACCGACCTGGTGCGCTTCGCCGTGCACGTGGACGGCTTCCCCACTAAGCCCGACATCCTCAACTCCACGTCGATCACCACGATGACCACAGCATCCACGGCCAGGCCCGTATCCTCGGGCAACTCTGGATACGCCAAGGGGTGGGCCATCCACAGCGACAAAAACTGGTGGCACAACGGGAGCCTGCCGGGAACCTCGTCCATCCTGGTACGCCGCGCCGACGGCTTTTGCTGGGCAGGCATCATCAACACCCGGGATGCAGGAAACAAAACTCCAGAGAATCTCGACAAGATGATGCAGGACATGCACAGCAAGGTGGACGTCTGGCCGACGTACGACCTCTTCTGAGCGTTCCGGAAGAATGAGCTTGGCCCCGGCGGAGATTCTGGACCAAGGCATGTCCCGTACTGATCACTCGCACCGAGCGCAGCCGTTTGAGACCGCGCATCGGACGCAGCCGGGCCTTCAACCGACCATGATCAGCCTCGATCGGATTATTCTCGCATACTGCTCGACAACGTGGCACGCGGTGGGAAGCAACTCGTCGAGCACCCGCGGATAGGTAGGCGCCCGATCCGTGTTCACCTCGGCCGGGCATGGGCCATGCTCGAGTGCCCAGATGAAGAACCGCCGGGTGGCCGCCAGATCCCGCTTCTCGGACACCAGGACTTCGATAACCTGCCCGTACTGGCCAATCGCCCGGTACAGGTAGACCCACCGGCCAGCGACCTTGACATACCTCTCATCCACAAACCACCGGTCACCCCTCACGTATCGGCATAATCGTGCCGCGTTAATCAGCAGCGGGGTGAACCGCTGCACCCAGCGGAACACGATCACCTGGTCAACGGCGAAGCCACGTTCGGCCAGCAACTCTTCGACATCGCGGTAGGACAGTGCGTAGCGCAGCTACCAGCGGACCGCCACCATGATCACATCCGCCGGGAACCAGAACCCAGCGAACCCAGACCGCGGCGGACGTACTCGACCAGGGTGACGACGCATCAACCCAGCCTGCCCGACCTTGTCCTCCACATGTGCTCCAGCGATGCAACAGTCCCTTTCCGAAGTCGGGGGTGGCGTTTGTGTGGATGTTGGAGGAAGAGATGCAAGCGGAGAGGCCCAGACCGTCACCGTTCGGGGCGCATTATGACGGTGGGGCCGGTGCGCGCCTGAGACTGTTCTCTACCGCAACGGCAGCATTGACCCCCATGACCTCAGAACCGACGTACCCGCTCCGAGAAACTACCTTGAACGGCTGCCACGTACAGTCAATGGCGATGATCGCCGCCTGCACATGAACTGAGGGGCCCGATTAGAGCAGTATAGCGGATCAGGTGGAAGCGGCAGCATACCAGTCGATGAATCCGGAGCTAGCAAACACTTAGCTAATTATGTCCGACGAGCTTGTCCCACACGCGGACTTCGAGAACGGCGGTGAAATTATCTGACTGTACAGACTTGACGCTGGCCCAGGCCAAACGATGGTCGGAGGTCGTGAAGCAGAATATACTTCCAATACCGACGCCCGCAGCGGGGTTGTATGCGTTGTACGACGGATTTGGGCCGGTGTAGTCCGAGCAAACGTCGTATGCAGCATTCGAGCTTTTGCCATACGGATAGGCATAGATACCGTCGTGCGTACGAATGGAATCGGACTTAACTTCCCCTGAGTCATGAAAGAGGTCGAAGGTACCGGTGACGCCACTCTGATCCGCGACAACCGGCTGATTTTGTTGATCAACATCGACAGCGCTGTGCCGTGGGAGCGTAACTTCCCCACTGAACAGCAGCTTGGACTTAGAGCTGGCCGCCGGAGAGGAAGCTTGCGAAGCGGGTGTCGATCCGGAGGGGTTGGGATCTGGAGATGAAGTGGTGGAAAGTGGAGGTGGAGATGAAGCCGGAGATGAATTAGAGCTAAAGCGCACGGTAATTATCGCGGCGGCGATCACGGCAACTGCGCCTATAACGGCCGCGGTGATGTGGATGCGATTTTCTCTCACTTGAATCTCCGTCGCGCACTACTGTCGAAGGATATTAACCTGCGATAATCTCACTGTCGCCGGGACTGTCTGCGATTGATTCCACACAGCCGTCTGTATATCGCACAGGCAAGTCTCAACGTTACAGGAGACCCCCTCCGAAGTGATCAACCTTCTACGGCACGAACCACTGGGTAGTCCATGATCGAGGCGGGGGACGGCACTGCTCGGGGATGTACATCATGCACTGTCCAGATCAACTAGGTTCCTCGTTTAATAAGAAAACCCGCTCACACGCTAGGATCGCGTGAGCGGGTTTCTGCGTGTTCAAGCGGTCAGCCTACTGACGGTTCCCCTGTGCCAGGACGACAGTAGTGGTCAACGATCTTGCCCAGGCCAGCGCTGATACCACCATTGAGCCGTCCGTGGCTAGTCCTAGTTTCGACTCCGGGCCGATATCACTTCAACTGCAAGGACTCTTGATCTCCAAATGTTGCAGACTGCGCGTTCACCGGCACATACACCGAACGCAGACTGCGCGCCAAAGATTCCAACCCCCTCCCCTGATCTTGCCCTGCATATCCGTGTCCTGCCACGGCTGCATCCGAGCTTCGGGGTGCGCAACTAGCCACCTACCCATCACCCCCCACCCGCACAAAGACCACCAGCGGCAGATGATCCGACCCCTCCACCGGCAACACCTTGCCCTCCATCAAAAGACCAGGCGACGCCACGCAGTAATCGATCGGCTCAACCGGCTCATCCGCCGGATACGTGGGCTGGGCTGGCTCTGGACACACCACGACGGAACGGTCATTGTGGAGCCAGGACGATGCTGGAGTGTTAAAGTCTCCGCATACGAGCCAGTGGCCGTCGAGCTTTTGCGTGAGCGCCATGAGCCGGCGTAAGCCATTAGCTCTCGCCTGCGAATCACTTCGCGACAAGTGGGTACTGCCGAACCAGAGAGGCGATTGCAAGAACCCAAGCTTGGCGAACACGGCTGATCGGGGCTCGGATGGCTCGGTGCCATCGTAAAGCTTAGACGGCCATAGCAGCTGCCAGTGCTGTACTGCTAGGATAGGTAGCTTGGTCAGAAGTGCATTGCCAAATCCGCCAGCGGGCGTCTGGTCGCCGAACTCAAAACTCGGTGCAAATATCCACGAGTACCCCACGCGGTCCGCCAGTTCATTCAGAGAATCGGACATTCCCCAACGCTCGTCGACCTCTACGAGCGAAACAACATGCGGATCAGTCTCACCCACCGAATCAGCAATGGTCTCCAGGTTAGATGCACCGGACGTGTCACGCCACGAGTGAATATTCCAGTGCAATATTCTTAGCTGATCACCTTGCTGTTGATCCTGCTCAGCAACTGACACGTGTCAGTACTCCCTAATTCAACCGCTTGCAGCGATTCGCAAGTGCGCGAAGCCCGGACGAGCGTCGCTCACGCAAGAGGAGGTCACGCACCATTTCACGCGTGAGCCGGTGATTACGAAGTTCATCGGGTGCAATAGCCTCTGCTTGCAGCAGAGCATCCAAGGCCGCCGCGTCATCCCGGAGTTGCGTATAGCTACGGGCAACATCAATCAGAAAACGAGCGCGGCGCTCGGCAAGCTGACTCGGCATGCGGCTAAGGTTCACTTTTGGAATATGCCTCAACGCTTCGGACGCATCACGCAATTCAACAGCAACAGCCACCTGATGGATCGCCACGTTGGTCGGGCCAAATACCGTGCCAAGGTCACACCGCTCTTCGTTGAGTTCAGTGGCGCAGACGTCCGCTGCTTTGAGCGCCGTAGTGGCCTCACGGCGATCATCTCTGCGAGCCGAGGCCGCAGCAGCACTGAGCAACGCAGCCCCGCGCAGGCATAGAACGGTACCTCTTTCTTGCACCTGTACCGTATCAAGGCAGGTCGCGGCAAAGAAAGCCGTCCGACTGGCTTCTTGCAGGCTCCTCGCCCGCATGTACACCTCGGCAAGGCACCGCGTCGCGGCAGCACTGCGGAGCATATCATCGGCATGTTCAGCAAACTGGATTGCGCGCTGAGCAGCAACCCAGGCAGCAGCCGGACTGTCCGCTTTAATCAGGGTCCAGCCTGCGATAGCATAGACATCGGAAAGCAGTCGCTGCACAGGAAACCGGTCATCACGGGCCTGGAGGTTCGCGAGTTCGATCTGCCCAATAAGCCTCGGCAGTGACTGGGCAAGCTGCGCATAGTCTGACGAAAGCGATGCCTGCATCACGGTGGCGACTGCCCGACGAAGGTACGCCTGACTGCCAAGGTGGCCCCTAGCGTTCGCCTCTAATTCCGATGCCACGCGCCGAGCAGCATCAGTCGGACTGAGCACGGCCTCGTAAATGGGACTGGCCCACGACACACTTGACAGCGCAGCAAGTACCGAAGGCTCCTCAACCGCATAGCTAGGGGTGCCGGTAGGAGCCACACTGTCCAAACCAAGCACCGGCAAGACTGCGGCGGCAACGCCCTGCTGGAGTACCAGCCGTCGGCTCAGCCAGCGCATGAGCTCCTTCCACGTGACACCCGAGACGCTGGCCGTCACCGCCAGCTCGTTGAGCAGCGTACGGGCATCGTCGGGCAACACCGGCGCTTCGACCACCGCTGCCGACACTTCAACCGCACGCCCCATTGTTCCGACATCACTCAGTAACTGATTGAACTCCCACAGCGAGAGCCCGAACGCCTCGGCGATCTTGGGACGCTGCCAGGGATGCGGTTCGTTCTCCCCAGCCTCCCAGCGGGCCACCGTCGTGCGATCAACACCCAGACGTTCGGCCAGACCCTCTTGGGTGTAGCCAGCGGCCTTGCGCGCTTGGGCGAAGGAAAGACGTTTGACGGCCATACCCAAGACCCTCCCAACGTTCGCGACGCTCGCAGCGTATCCCCGTCCCAGCTCAGCGACGCAGTGCCATATCCGCGCTACAAAACAGCGTCACGTCCGCGCTGTCTCCGTCTGAGCCAGCGGGTTTGGCTTGCTGCCAAGGCCCCAGGGCCGGGACGTACGAGCCACCCGGGCGCGGTCGGTGCCTGCCGGTCGGCCTGCGCTGTCCTCCCACAGGACAGGCAACGAAGCACCGGCAGCACCCATCCCCGAACCGGGCTGTTGCCCCTTGAAGGGTGGACTCGCCCCGGTCCTGGGTGCCGTCCAAGCAGTGCGGAGACGAGCACACAGGCGGGATTGCAGGCGTGGAGAACAAGACCAACGGCCAGGCAAGCAGGGACACTTGCCACAATGACGGCAAAGGCATATGCAACAGCCAGCACGTACAGCGCGGCAACAGCATCAGTCCGGGCGTGCCCTGTCCTGAAAACGTACTGGTAGCCGTCATGAGCAATGGCAGCTACCTGCTGGTGGCCTACCCGCAGGCTGGACCCACGGCCTTGGTGATCCATGACGATGCCGGTCCGCTGCGGCAGGCGCTCACTGCGGCGTTTGGAGGTCCCACTGACGAGACTGCTAGCGGGAACGGCAAGCGCACCGGGGCAGTGTTGCCCGGACACGAAGCCCTGTACACCAAGCAGGCCCAACCATGATCCGCGACGACCGCGAACTATTGGCCGAGCTAGCCCGACTCAACACGGCGATGGCCTCACTAGCCCTGCGCATCATGGACGGCAGCGCCGGCGTGACCGAACAGCAGAACTATGCGCAGCGCTTGATTGCCGCAGGCAAGCGGTTACAGCGTCGAGCCAATGAGGTGCAGTACCCGGTCATTGAGGGCGAGGTACTTTTCGACGTATCACTTGTGCTTTCTGAGCATACCGTCGAGCCTCCGTAGGAATCGTTGGACGTTCGCCAGACAACGGCTGACACGGCCCCGGCCGGACAAGAGGGCCAGCCGGGACTCTCACCATCCGCGTACCACACACCGGCCACTACCCCGGTGGACCCATCTCCACAAAGAAAATCGGACCACTACGCGACCGGTACATTGGCTACGTCACCTATGACGGCATTGAGCACAAGGGACGTCACGAAGCTCTGATATCCGAAGAAGTATTCGAACACGTACAGCCCGTGCTCTCAGCACACAGAATCACACGTCCGCTACCGCACCCACAATCACTACCTCAAAGGACTCACGTGGTACGGACGCTGCCAGCACCGGTCATCGTCCAACGCGCCCAAGGACGTCACGGCGGCGAGTACTACTGCTTCTACTACCGAGGCCGCCAACAAGGGGTCTGCGACCTACCCAGCATCCCCGTCGAGGTCATGGAAGATGCGGTGCTTGCCTCTACTACGGCGACACGGTGACACTGCCCCATGAGTGGCTTGAACAGGCACGAGCAGACATCGACGAAGCCGTCAGCGGCAGCCACGAGCTCAGCGACGCACTTCGCCCGCAGTACACCAAGCGGCTGAATACCTTGGAACGTCAAGAGAACTACTTCCTGGATCTTGCCGCCGAGGAAGGCTGGCCCAAGGACAAACTCCGAGCCAAGATCTACGCTATCCGTACCGAGCGGAAAGACATCGACAACACGCTCAGCCAGTCCGAACAACGCATCAACCAGGGACGTGACATCTTCTACGCCGCGCTCACCCTGCTCCAAGAACCCCAGCACGCCTACGAACGCGGCAACGAGACGGTGCGCTCGATACTCCACAAAGCGTTCTTCGTGCGCCTCTGCATAGACGACGGCAAGGTCATTGACCATGATGCACAAGAGCCCTTCGGCGCGCTGAGCGAAGTGGACCGGTCTACCAGCTGGGCCACACCTGGAAGGGTGCCCTACAGCGCCAGGAGAAGCCTCCGGTACACACCAGCCGCGCGTCCACGTCAGAGCGCGGCTCCGAACCTCTGCGCGCGAAGGCCTCGCTCCTCCCGACCACCGAGGGTCAGTTTGGAGTAAGCCCTCCATGGTGGAGCTGACGGGATTCGAACCCGTGACCCCCGCACTGCCAGTGCGGTGCGCTACCAGCTGCGCTACAGCCCCGAAAAGATCGCCACAGCCCCACTGCGGCGCGTGCTCACGGTACACGAGGCCAGCGCCGGTACCGAAACAGGACCGGATCAGCGTCGGGCGTTGCTGAGTGCCTTGTCCAACCAGCCTTCGTCAGTGATGTCGACAACTGCTCCGTTCACGACGACACTGGGAGTGCTGAACCGACCATCGGGTCGCAGCCCGCTGACGTACCGGCGGGCAATCTCGGTAGCCGCGGCGACCCGCCGGTCGGCCCCGGCTTGCACGCAGGGGGCGAAGCCGTCGCTAGCAGCCAGGTCGCGACCGAGCTGCTGGAGCTGGGCACTGGTCCACCCGGGACCACCCTCAACCGGCTGGGCAGCGAACAGACTGTCGTGAAACCGAGGGAAGATACCAGCCTCGGCGGCGCAGAAGCTCGCACCAGCGGCCAGCGAGGAGTACCCGGCCGGGACCGAGAGGTCATTGAGGATGGCGACCGGGTTGTACACCACCTTGGCCCTGCCGTCCGCGGCCGCTTGCGCAAGCCGCTGATGGTAGAGCTTCTCGAACTGCCCGCAGCCCGGGCATAGGAAGTCCTCGAAGACCTCGATGGTCACTGGCGCCTGGGGGTTGCCGG
Organism: Pseudonocardiaceae bacterium; assembly: GCA_035997545.1. Lineage (GTDB taxonomy): Bacteria > Actinomycetota > Actinomycetes > Mycobacteriales > Pseudonocardiaceae. Next base: position 9,122 of record DASYIL010000273.1, on the reverse strand, counting down.
TCACGATGGTGTTGCCCTGGACGGCCACCCGGTACTCCGGTCCGGCGGCGGCGACTGGGATCGTCCCCGGGAGATCACCCGGCTTGTTGCGGTTCTGCAGAAACAACCCGACCCCGACGACGACAGCGAGCACGACAACGATGACGACCCCAGCCACCACCGACCGGTTGGACCCGCCTGCCCCGCGGGCCGCCGTCACCGCCTGGGCGCCCTGCCTCTTACGCTTGTGCTCGCCCCGTTCCGCACCGCCCACGACACGTTCCTCCCCGCTCAGGTGGCCAAGTGGCCGGCTCGATTCCGCTGGGTGTCCTGATCCGCGCGCAGCCACCCGTCGAGGCTGAGCGCTGTCCGGGGCCGCACCACCAGCCACAGCGCCAGCAGCCACGCGCCGAAGTCCCGCGCGAGCTCCTGCGGATAGCGCGTGCTGCCCCTGGCCACCGCCCCGCCACCGCCGAAACAGCCGCAGTCGATCGACAGTCCGCGGGCCCATGCCTGGGCCACCCCGATCATCAACACCACCAGCAGCACCGCCGAGACGAGCGCGGCCCACCGGGTGAACGCGCCCGCCACCAGCAGGGTTCCCAGCGCCAGCTCCACCAACGGCAAGGCGGTCGCGACTGGCCCAACCAGGTCCGGCGGCAGCATCTCGTAGGCCCCCACCGCGATCCGGGTCTGGGCTGGGTCAACGACCTTGAGTGTCCCGGCAACCAGAAATATCGCCGCCAGCCCCAGGCGCGCCACGATGCCCAACCCATCGAGCACGGGGCGGGAAAGTCGGGGCATCCGATCAGACTAGTCAGTCGCACAGGGCTCAGGTGAGGCTGCCCATGGCGAGGCGAACCTGAGTCCCGAGTGGCTCTGGCGTGCTCCGTACCGTGGTCGGCGACGGCGGCACGGAGGTGCGGGATGACGACCGGGCCGGGTGACGAGGTCGGGCACATCCACCAGGACGTATCCGGCGGATGGCTACGACCGGCGGTGTTCGGTGCGATGGATGGTCTGGTGACCAACATCGCGCTGGTCGCGGGGGTGGGCGGCAGCGGGGCAGGTGCCCACCTGATCGTGCTGACCGGGATGGCTGGGCTGGTGGCGGGCGCGTTTTCGATGGCGCTCGGTGAGTACGCGTCGGTCGAGACGCAGAACGACTCTGTGCGCGCCGAGGTCAGGGTGGAACGCGACGAGTTGCGCAGGCACCCGGCCGCGGAGAAGGCCGAGCTGGTCGCCTCTTTCGTACAGATGGGCCTGACCCGCAAGACCGCGCGGCAGGTGGCCGACGAGGTGCACGCCAACCCGTCGCTGGCGGTCCGGGTGCACATCAACCAGGAGCTCGGCGTGAACCCCGACGATCAGCCCTCCCCATGGGTGGCCGCCGGCTCGTCGTTCGTGTGTTTCGCGATCGGCGCACTGGTGCCGCTGATCCCGTACCTGCTCGGCTTTGCCTCGCTGGCTGCGGGCCTCGCCGTGGGCGCGGCGGGACTGTTCCTGGTCGGGGCGCTCGCGTCCCGGTTCACCACCCGCTCGTGGTGGCTGGGTGGGCTGCGCCAGGTGGGGTTCGGCGCGATCGCCGCTATCGCGACCTACCTGGTCGGCGCGCTGATCGGGGTCAGCCCGGGCTGAGTGTCGTCAGGCGGCCGCGTCTCCGGCGAGCGCAGCCAGGCTGCCGCGGCGAGCAGCGAGATAGCGCCGGTCAGCACGAAGGCCGCGGTGTAGGACAGCTGGTCGGCAAGCAGCCCGGTCGCGATCGGGCCGAGGATCGCACCGATATCAGCGGCCATCTGGACCGTGGCGAGCACCGGTCCACCCTTGGCCTGCGCGCCGATCACGTCGGCCACCGTGGCGCCCTGTGCTGGCGTGATCAGTCCGGTGCCTGCGCCGGCGATCAGGGTGGCGGCCAGGAACTCAGGCACCCCGCTGGTGAAGCCGAGCCAGATCGTCGCGCCACCCGTGACCACCAGCCCGACCAGCATCGGCGGGCGGCGGCCGAAGGAGTCCGCGAGCTTGCCGGAGAACATCAGCACGATCACGGTGCCCACAGCGAAGACCGACAGCGCCAATCCCGCCAGCGACGCCGTCCGGTGCAGCGCCTCGACGACGAACAGCGGCACCAGTGAGACGCGCACGCCGTACGCGGCCCAGCCGTGGGCGAAGTAGGAGGCCAGCGCGGCGCGGTAAGCCCGGTGGCCCAGTGCCTCGCGCACCGTCAACGCGGGCACGTCCCCAGCCGATAGGTTACCGACCACCGTGGAGCGTCGCAGGAACCGCCAGGCCACCGCGGCTGCGACGAACAGCGCTACCGCGTAGACCACGAAGGGTGCGCGCAACGAGATAGCGATCAGCCCGCCGCCAACCAAGGGGCCGGTGACGCTGCCGAGCAGGAAACTGCTCGACCACAGGCCGGTGGACCGCCCGCGTAGCGCCGGCGGGGTGAGCCTGATCAACAACGCGACCGCTGAGACGGTGAACATGGTCGACCCGATACCGCCCAGCGCCCGCAGCACGAGCAGCTGCCAGTAGCTGCCCGCGAACGCGCAGGCACCGGTGGACAGGCCGACCAGGACAATTCCCCAGATGTGGACGGGCCGTTCACCCAACGCCGAGACCAGTTTGCCGCTGACCGGTGCGAATGCCAGGCGCATGAACGCGAACGCGCTCACCACGATTGAGGCCGCTGTGACGCTGACGTCGAAGCTGCGGGCGAAGGTCGGCAACGCGGGGGCGACGATGCCGTACCCGATCGCGATCACGAAACTGACCGCGACGAGCACCCAGACCTCGCTGGGCAGCCGCGGAGCGACCGGTGCAGCGCGCGTGGACGGCGGTTGCGGCTCCGCACCCACGGCAGCACCCCGTTCCCGATCTTCTTAGCACTGCTAACGGCACCACTGTCCTCAACCGGGGGCGCACGCCGGAGCATTCCCGCGGCCGAGCGGCGCCATCGGTCCATGGCTGCGGCCAGCTTCTCGGCCGTATTGGCATCCAGGCCCTCGCACTGGTCGGCGGGCTGGTCGCGGCGGGAACGGCCTCCTAGGCAAGCACCTCTACTGGACAACCCGCCCGTGCCAGCCGCTTGTCGGAGGTCACCAGGGCGCAGTCGAGCGTCTCCGCTAGCGCGACGTAGGTGCCGTCGTACGGCGTCAGAGTGTCCCGCAGTGCCTAAACCTGGCTGACGAGCTCCAAGGTGGGGGCACCGGGCCAGCGCGAGCATGCGGAGGTCGGCCATGGCGAGGTCGGGGTCGGCCACCTGGAAACGGATCATGTTCCTCAACCGCGCCCGCTGGCCGCGGCTGCTAGCCTCCGCCGCCGTGGCACAACGCGCCGAGCGTGGCAAGCGGGCTGTGGCCCTGACCTGGGCCGCGATAGCCGAGGTCGGTCTTGCCGGCGTCCTCCTGGTGTGGCTGATCAGCCCGTCCACTGTTGAAACGGCGGGTTACGGGTCCGCTCTGTCGATGGTCCTGCTGGCCGTTTCGATGCTGTTCACCGCGGTCGGGATGGCGGTTGTGGTGGTAGCTCCCCGGCTGTCTCGGGGCGTCAAGTTGGCCGTGACTTTGCTCATCGCAGCCACCGCGGGAGGTGTGATTCCCCTGGCGATGACCGGACTGTTTGCGGCGGACAGTGGAGGTTACGGCCTCCTGCTTGCACTGGCAGTCATCGGTATGGAATTCCTTGCCGTGCACATTCCCCGTACCACCAGCCCACAACTACCACGACCAACAGAATGATGAGGAGAACGTGTGACAGACGACCTGATGCGAGAATTAGCCCAGATCCAGCAGTACGCCGCCGGCCTGCAGGGCCTGCTCGCCACCGTGCAAGCTGAAGCCCCCCGAAGCAGCGAGGGAACAGACCGCACCGGTACCATTCGCGTCTTCTTGGACTCAGATGGGGTACCGAGCTCCTTCCGAGTCGAGTCTGGATGGAACCGTAAGATTGCCGCAGAGCATTTCGGTGGAGCTGTTCTCGAAGCATTCCAGGCCGCTATAGCTGAAAGGTTGGCTGTCTGGACGAGTGCCCTGAACGAACAGGGTTGGGCGGCGCAGGCCGATCAGCTGCGCCTGGACCTCGAAGAACAGCCTGCGGTATCGACGCCTAGAGAGATTCCGCCGGCCTTGCGGCGGCCCACCGAAGTGGTGAACCCGCGCCCAATCGATCAGGTCGCCGAGGACATGATTAAGGCTTTCGACCAGGTCGGGAGCTTCGCCGCGCCATCGTCTCAGGCGACCACGGGCACCGGTTCGAGCCGTTCGGGCAAGCTCGTCCTCACCCTGTCCAAAACTGGCCTGGTGTCCTGCACCGCTGATTCGGAGTGGGTGTCCGCACAGACCGCGGCCACGCTGATGAATGCTCTCGGCGAGGCTCTCAGCGCCGCCCGCACTGATCTCGAGAACAGCAATCCTCGGCCCGCACCGTCTGGAAGTTTGGACCGCCTGTTCGCCGAGGCGCTCGCGCTCTTGCGCGATCCACGTCGCGTCGTCGATTCCTGAAGGGACCGCACACGATGGCTCCACCCAGCAAAAGCCAGATCAAGGTCGCCACGGACGCGCTGCGAACCGAGGCAGGCACCTGGGACCAGCAGAGCAGCGCACTGGACAAGATCGTCAGCCAAGCCGATGGCCTACGGCTGGAACGGATTGAGGCCGGCATCTTCCAGGTCATTTTCGACGCCTACGCATCTGTGGTCGATCAGGTCACCGCGCGGTCCAGGGAAGGGCGGCAGCGCATGACGGATGTCGCCAACACTCTGCATAAGGTCGCGGACACATACGAGGAGGAAGACGTGGCAAATCTGCACCTCGTCAAGAACCTGTACTGATTCGAGGGAGACAACATGGCTTTCAGCGAGGCACAGTTTCACGCCGCCGCCGACAAGATCAACTCTGGCCTGTCCGACCTCTCCGGCAAGATCGGACAGATCTGGCCCACCGCCGAGTCGGCGGTGGATCATTGGTACATTCCGGGATTCGTCGCGGATGCCGTCCTCTGGCTGGCGGACAAGGCGATCAGCCTGGCCAAGGCGATCTGGGACAAGATCACTGAGTTACTCAAAGGTGTGGCCGCGCCGGTTTACTTCTTCCAGTACGCGTTCGATTGGGAGGACATCCGCGGGCTGGCGACCGGAGTGAGCAGTGAGCTCAACCCGGCGGTGCTCCCCGCAGGCAAGCACTGGAAGGGTGCAGCAGCCGACGCGTACTCCAAGATCGTTCCACAACAGGCGAGCGCGGCGACCCGCATCGGCACGATCGCCGACAAGACGGCGGTGGCGCTGGGCATCTGCGCCGCCGCAGGCCTGGCATTCTACCTAGCGCTGGGCATCATCTTGGTCAAGTTCATCGTCGCCATGGTCGGCGTCATCGTCGCTCTCGGCTCAATCGCCTTCTCGTGGGCTGGTGTCGCGCTGGCGGTTGAAGAAGCCGGGGTGAACACCGGCCTCATCATCGCCGCGGTGACCACCCTGACCGCGGTGCTCGGCGCCCAAGCGCAGCAGATAGCCACGCTGCACGGTGAGGCGGTCGATGCCAGCACCTTCCCAGGCGGCCGGTGGCCGGACCCGACCACCGGTTCCTACAACGACGGCTCGGTGAAGGACGGGACCGCCCACTGGTCGTACGCGGGCTGATCGGCTATAGCGGCGTGACGTACGCCCCGGAGATGCCGCCGTCCACCAGGAACGTCGACGCGGTGATGAATGGGCATCGTCGCTGGCGCCAGGAAGGCCATCCCATCACCGCCACGAACGACGCGGTGTTAATGATCGAGCCGCGGCCTCGGCGTTGCATGTGCGGCAGCACGGCCCGGCAGCACAGGTACACCGAAGTGAGGTTGACCTCCTGGACCCGCCGCCAGGCGTCGAGTCCGGTGGTCAAGATTGAGTCGTCCTCCCGGTGGGGAGCTGCCGGCGTTGTGGAGGGAGACGTCCACCGCGCCGTAGCGCTCGATCGCCGCCGCGAACAGAGCCTCCACATCGGGCTCGCTGGTGACGTCGGTGCGGACGAACAACCCGTCCACCTCGGCGGCAGCAGCGGCACCGCTGGAGGGGTCGACGTCGGCGATCACCACCGAAGCGCCGTCGGCGGCGAGCCGGTGAGCCGAGGCCAAACCGATCCCGCTCCCACCACCGGTCACCACCGCGACCCGGCCGTCCAACCGTCCGCCCACCTCGTCACCCCCCGCACTCAAAGCCGTTCGAAGCCACGCTGACGCTCACAGTCGGTCACCGCGGAGTCGAAGGCGGCCAGCTCGACCCTGGCGGCGTTGCAGTAGTGCTCGACGACGTCCGCACCGAACGCTTCGAGCGCGATCGAACTGTCCGCGAGCAGTTGGGCGGCATCGCGCAGCGAGCTCGGGACCCGCGGCGCATCCGAGCTGCAGGCATTGCCGACGAACTGCGCCGGCAGCGTCAGCTCGTGCTCGATCCCGTGCAACCCCGCCGCGACCAGCGCTGCCACCGCCAGGTACGGGTTGACGTCGCCGCCGGGACCCGGTTCTCCACCCGCAGCGACGGGCCGTGCCCGACCACCCGTAGCGCGCAGGTCCGGTTGTCCAGCCCCCAGGCCACCGCGGTCGGGGCGAAGCTGCCCGCCACGAAACGCTTGTAGGAGTTCACATTCGGCGCGAGCAGGTAGGTGAGCTCGCGCAGGCACGCCAGCTGCCCGGCCAGGAAGTGCTCCATCAGCGGGGAGAAGCCGTGCGGCCCGTCTCCGGACAGCACCGGCTCGCCGTCCTCGCCGCGCAGCGAGAGGTGAATGTGGCAGGAGTTGCCCTCGCGCTGGTCGTACTTGGCCATGAAGGTCAGGCTCATCCCGGCCTGGTCGGCGATCTCCTTGGCGCCGGTCTTGTAGATGCTGTGGTTGTCGCAGGTGTTCAGCGCGTCGGCGTAGCGGAAGGTGATCTCGTGTTGGCCCAGGTTGCACTCGCCCTTGGCCGATTCGACGGTCATACCGGCGCGCTGGCGGCGCAACACCTGGCGCGGCGACGCCATCACCGGGCTGCCGTCCGCCCACTGCGCGTCGCAGAGCACCAGAGCCGTCGCCTCATGCCAGGGCACCTGGCGTAGCGTCGCAAGGTCGGGTCGGAGCGTGAAGTCACCATAGCCACGCTCCCAGGACGACATCGCGTAACCGTCCACGGTGTTCATGTCCACGTCGACGGCCAGCAGGTAGTTGCACGCCTCGGCCGAGTACTTGACCACCTCGTCGAGGAAGTACCGGGCCGCACACCGCTTGCCCTGTAGCCGGCCTTGCATGTCGGTCAGCGCGACGAGCACCGTGTCCACCTGGCGCTCGTCGACCAGCACCCGAAGCTCTTCGAGCGTTAGTCGTCCCTGCCGCGGGCCCACACCCGCCTCCTCCCGTGCCGTCGCGTCGCCATGCACAGCATTCGCGTTCTGGGGACAGACTGCACTTATCGGCCGCTGAATTACTGCAGTCTGTCCCCAGAACGCGGTCAGTCGGTTCGCTGGACGTCTTCAAGCATGCGGTCGAAGTGGGGGCTGTTGAACTCGACGACGGCGCGGTCGTATTTCTCCATCCCCCACGACCAGAAGTCGAAGTCCAGTGAGCTGGCGCCGCCTTGGATCGAGGCCCAGAGCGTCCAGCCGTATTTCGACATCAGCCCGAGCAGCCGGGCCCTGGCGAGCTTGTTGCGCAGCGTCCGGCCGTAGTACTGCCCGACCAGCTCCTCCAGGTGGGCCAGCGACAGGTCAGCCTCACTCCAGATGTTGCCTAGTTCGAAGCAGGCGTCGTTGTTCCCGGAATACTCGTATTCGATGATCCAGACCTGTGCACCGTCATCGATTAGGTTGGCGGCGAGCAGATCGTTGTTGCAGGGCACTGTGGGCTCGCTGCACACCGCGAGGGCGCGCTCGATGCGCGCGACGGCCGGTGCGAACTCCAGATACCGCGACGGTAGCCGGAAGCCGTGCGCCCGCACGATCTTCAGGTAGCGGCGCTGGGTGTCGAACATGTCGAAATCGGCGACGAACCGCGGCCCGGCGTGCAAGGTCCGGCACGATCGGGCAACCCGGCCCAGCACCGCAGGGTCGGCCAGGTCGTCGTTGGTCAGGATGCGACCGGGCAGGAAGCCGACCACCAGCACACCCTCGCCTGGCAGGTAGTCCCGCACCGGTGCGCCGACCCCGGTGGTCGCGGCGGCGTGGGAGTTGGCGTGCTCGTTGTCCCGATCGATGGACAGCAGGCCGGTCGCACCGGCCGAGATCCGCACGACCTCGGCCCCGTCCGGGGTCGTAACCTTGAGGTTGCGGTTGGTCAGCCCGCCGGGGAGGTCCTCGACGGTCCGCGGGCGGCCAGCTGTGCACGGCATCCGGTCCAGCAACGCGGCCAGCTCGATGCCGATCTCGGCAATAGGCTCGCCGGTAGGAACGTGCATGACGTTCTCCTCGTGTCTGGCCGGATGTTCGCCTCGCGCAGGTGCTGCCTGCGTCGGCCCGGATCGTGGTGATCGGCGGCGGAGTGGGCGGAACCAGCATTGCCTACTACCTGACCGAGCGCGGCGAGCGCGACGTGCTGGTCCTCGAACGCGCCGAGTTGACCAGCGGCTCAACCTTCCACTCCGCCGGACTGGTCGGCCAACTGCGCGCCGATCCGACGCTAACCCGGATGAACACCCACTCCGTCGAGCTTTACCGCCGCCTGGAGCAGACCGAGCACGCTCCAGGCTGGGTCGAGTGCGGCGGCATCCGGCTGGCGTCCTCGCCGCAGCGGCTCGAGGAGATCCGACGCCAGCTCGGCTGGGCGCGCCGGTGCGGGCTCGTGCTGGAGGAGATCTCCGCGGCGCAGGCTCGTGAGCTGTTCCCGCTAATCGAAACCGACGGCGTGCTAGGCGCGGCCTGGTCGCCGACCGATGGCTACGTCGATCCGGCACGGCTCTGCTACGCGCTAGCGGCACTGGCCCGCGCCGGTGGGGCGTCGATCCACCAGCGGACCCGGGTGCTGGGCATCGATGTGCAGCGGGGCCGGGTCAGTCGGGTCCGGACCGACTGTGGTGACGTCGAGTGCGAGGTCGTCGTCGACTGCGGCGGGATGTTCGCCGCCGAGATCGCGCGCCTGGTGGGTGTGCGGGTGCCGGTGGTGCCGATGTCGCACCAGTACGTCGTCACCCAGCCGTTC
>DASYIL010000272.1:0-6993 GCA_035997545.1 Pseudonocardiaceae bacterium | reverse complement strand
TCGGCTTCCCTGGTCGGCCAGCCACATTGGAGTAGCTGTTCTGCGGGGATGTCTGCGCTGGCAAAGGCGCTGCTGGCCTGCCGCAATGCCGGGGCGGCGGCGGCCGGCCCGTCGGTGACGAGCAGCGCAAGACCGTCGACGAGCAGATCGACCAGACGTGGCGGGCGGGCAGCCGGAGGCAGGGCTCTGGCAGCGCGGGACACCTCCAGCAGATCGCCGGCGCCTGCCAGATGTCCGGCGAACATCGCTGCGTACCAGGCGTCCAGGTAAGTCTCGCGTGCTAGGTCCAGGTTCAGCGGCTCCAGCCGCTTGGCCGCCTTCAGCAGCAGTGGGGGAGCGTCGCTGCCCAGACCCGAAGCGAACGCGATCTGCCCGCGCAGCAAGTCCGCCCGGGCGCTGGCGAACTCATCCAGCGAACCGGCCTCGGCCTCGGCCAGCAGTTCCAGGGCCTGGTCGAAGGCGCCGGCCTGCAGGCTGGCCTGGGCCGCGGCCAGCGTGCGCCCGGCGCGGCGCGCCGGGTCGGCCGTCAACGCCGCCGCGCGTTGTAGGAATGCGGCGGCGGCGGCCAGCCCGCCGCGGGCCTGCGCCCGACTCGCCGAGCGGTCCAGCTCTGCCGCGATCTGCTCATCCGTACCGGCCGCGGCTGCTGCCCGGTGCCAGGCCCGGCGGTCCGGGTCGGCCTGCGCATCGGTGGTCTTGGCCAGCGCCGCGTGAGCGTGTTGTCTCTGCGGCAACGAGGCCGACCGGTAGGCCGCCGAGCGCACCAGCGGATGCCGAAACCGCACCCGGGCGCCGAAGTCCACCAAGCCTGCCTCGACAGCCGGCCGGGCGGCTGCCGCGCCGAGCCCGAGCAGCCCGGCCGCCCGCCACACCAGCACCGGATCCCCGGTCGGATCGGCGGCCGCGACCCGCAGCAGCCGCCGGGTCTCAGCAGGCAAAGCGACAAGGCGCCGCCGAAAGCTCTCCTCGATCCGACCCGGCAGCGCCAGCGCGCCGGGCAGCCCGAACCCGCCGGCCAGCTGCGCCGGGGTCAGTCCCCGCGGCAGCTCCAGCAGCGCCAACGGGTTGCCGCGCGTCTCGGCCACGATCTGATCGCGGACCCGCGCATCGATCGGCCCAGCCAACACCGACTCCAGTATCATGCGCGCATCGTCGTCCCGCAGGCCCCTGACCACCAGTTCCGGCAACCCCGCCAGGTCGGCGCCAGGGACCCGGGCGCCGAACACCAAACCCACCGACTCGGCCCCCAGGCGGCGCGCGACGAAGGCGAGCACCTGCGCGGACGCGCGATCGAGCCAATGGGCGTCATCGACCAGGCAGATCAGCGGCCGGTCCGCTGCCACCTCCGACAGCAAGCCCAGCACGGCCAGCCCAACCAGGAACCGATCCGGTACCTGCCCGGAACTCATGCCGAACGCGGTCCGCACCGCCTCGCGCTGCGGCACCGGCAAGGCCTCCAACCGGTCCAGCATCGGCGCGCACAACTGGTGCAGCCCGGCGAACGCCAGCTCCATCTCCGACTGGACCCCGACGACGCTGGCCACCCCGCAACCCGATACCTGCCCGGCCAGCCAGTCCAGCAGCGCCGTCTTGCCCACTCCCGGCTCGCCATGCACCACCAGGGCCCGGCTCTGACCGGCGCGAACAGCGTCCAGGAGCCGGCCGAGCATGGCACACTCAGCCCGGCGGCCCAGCAGCCGCGCAGCGCGTCCCCGCACCGGGAAACCTGCCGGCACGTCCACCACACCGACGCTATCCCGCACCGTTAGCCAGCGCACTAGCCCGACGATGGCCGGCCACCGGTACACCCACGCACCCGTGGCCGGACTCGCCGCGGTCACCTCGGCCAGCTCCTCACCCAGGAACCCCAGATGAAACAGCCGCGCCTGCAACCCCTCCCACGTCTCCAAACTCTCTCCTCGCTCCCTTCGCGTTCACTCAGTTGGTTGCCGAGGACCAGCGGATCCTCCACACCTATCACAGTCCTATCGGATAGGATGGCGGAATGTTACACCCAACGAGCAAGCCGTGTGGGAGGTGACACGCAGGAACTGGACAAGCTGTGCGATAGGGGTTAGACACCAGAAGACACAGGGAGACCACAGCGCACCACGGGGAACCGGAGTGAACCGGACCGCACGGCTGCGATGTGGCGCAGGCCACACAGTGGAAGGCATCAGACGCGATGGCCAAAACGGGAACCGGGCAGTACGCGCCGGCGGCGGACGCGCTGCGCCGCGACATCACCAGCGGCGCGCTGGCGCCGGGGGCGTGGCTCCCCAGCGAGGCCCAGGTGATGCAGATCTACCAGGTGTCTCGCTACGGGGCCCGGGAGGCGATCAAACGCCTCGCCGGGGAAGGCCTGGTCGTCGTGGTCGACGGCAAGGGCTCCTACGTCCGTGCCCGGCGCGACCGCGCCGCGCACGCCGACACCCGCGGCCTCCACCGGGAGGTCGACCGTGAGGGGCGGGTGCGCTACCGGGATGCCGAATTGGCCCACTGGCACGCCGCCGAAGAACCCGGCCGCTACCGCACCACGGCAACCACGGACCTCGCCCTCTCCTTAGGGGTACCCGAGCACACTCCCGTGTTCGTCTATGACCGGCTGCTAACCCACGACAGCACCCCCATCCCCACGCTCGCGGATGGTGAGGGCACCCCCCGGCGGATGATCCACCGCCTCTACCTCCCCGTGGCCACCTGCACCGATGTACCCGCCCTCACCGAGGACCCGTTCCGCACTCCCGACGAGTTCTACACCCTGTTAGCTGAGGCCGGGCGGCAGCTGCGGTGGGTCGAACACGTCCGGGCCACCATCCCCACACCCGACGACACCACCACCCTGGCAATCCCCACCGGGCTACCCGTCCTGATCACCCGCCGGGTCACCACCGACACCAACACCCGCCCGATCGCCATGGAAGAAACCCGCCGCAGCGCCGAAGACACCCAACTCACCTACCCCCAAACCCCCACCGAATAGCCCACCCCATCACCGACGCGGGCGCGGCCCGCGCCGTGACCACGGCCGCATTCACCGCCACCCGACCCATCCACCAATCAGGGCCCCGCAACCTCTGGGACGAGATCGACACCGTCTACCACTGGTGACGTGGCAACGGACAGCCCTGCCCGCTGTGGTGACGGATCATGACCACCCCTCAAGGCCGGCAGGTCATCCTCATCCTCGCCCAGGTCAGCGTCCCGGCCCGGTCTGCGCGCTGACCCATATACCGCGCCGGGTGCACCGTCGCTGCCGGGCCGGGCTCGGGGGCGTGCCCGGCCCGGCAGCGCGGGCACCCTATCGGTCACGCGGCGCGTTTCCCACCTCCTCGGTCATCATCCGGGGGTGGCCCGACACCGCCACGCACGATGTCAGCCAGGCTCCGCTGAGCGGCGCCGGTGAGCCCGCTGAGGTACACCACCGGCTCGCCGGCCTCGGTCCAGCTGGGCACCACCAGCACCGACCCGCCATCCAGCCCCGCCGCGATCAACAACGCCCGCAGCCGCTGCGCACGGGCCACCGCCCGGTCGTAGGCAGCGACCAGCCGCGACGTCTCCTCACCCGGCATCACCAGGCGAAACATCATGCCCTCACCCACCAGCCACTCCCGTCACCTCAGACCGGAACCCGCCCCGCGCATCACACGCAGCGCAACAGCCCCGATACCATCCGGCATCGGGGACCCCAAGTGGTTCCTGGCGAGCCTCCCCCTCCCATCGCAAGGTGTGGGTGGCCCGGCGCTAACTCTTAGGTGAGTGGGTCACCGCCAGCTGTATTCCTCGTAACCGGCCGGACGACCGCCTTACCCGCAAGGGATGCATGTTCACCACGTGCCGCTGCCATCTGCTTGGCCTCGTCCCGAGCCAGCTCCAGCACATGCATCAGCTCGTCAACCTTCCCCGGCTCCATGATGGCTTCCCAGGTAAACGGTGGCGAGACCGACAGCCACACCCTGCCTTGCACTACCGCCACGACCACCGTCGCATCAACCCCTTGCATTCCTTTGACACGTACCCGACGGGGCGCGCCCATTCTGGGGTACGGAGCCTGCTCAGGAGGTATGTCTTCAGACTGATTGTGCTCTGAGAAAAACTTGCGCACTTCCTGGCTCAACGGTCATCGGCTCCTAAGCAAGGCTCAACAGTGTGCCTTGGCGGAGCAAGTGGTCCGTTGGTAAGGACTTCACCCTCTATGACCGCTGCATTCATACCGTCAGCTCGCCGCCATAGCCGCTCACCAGCCGCTATCAGGCGCTGGGCGTAATCCTGCTGCTCAGCTGTGCTGGCGCTACCCTCCATGATGCGCATAGCGAGCGATGTCATCTCTCGGTTGAGCCGGGCCAGCTCGGCCAGAAGCTCGCGGTCGTCGCGGATCACCGGGCTCGGCCCTGGTTGCCGCTCGGCGTGAGATCGGGACTGCCGAAAGCCGCTGCTAACGCTCGTCTGAGCGGCACCGCGTCGGCCGGACTCAGGTACGCACTCGGCCCCTCCCGCCACGCTTCAAAGAGCAACGAGCCCTCCCCCATGTCCGACACCAGCACCGAGCGCGGCACGGCCGTACCAGGCCCGATGCTGCGCCCGGTGCCGGAGGAAGTCTGCTCGCTGCTGTCGTCACCACGATGGAACCACGCAAAGCCCTGACCGGACTGGTTAGCCTCGTGCCGCACGTCTTTGTAGCCGCCTCTCACCGATCAGCGCACATGGACGGCACCCAGGACCGGGGAACGCCGGACTGGCTGGAAGCGGGAGGGCGTCCGGGGGTGAGGGACGCGCCAGCTCAGTGTTCAGCCCGGCCCTGGGGCCTTGATTAGGAAGTGAAAGGCGTGAACCCTCACGTGAGTAAGGAGGTGAGTCAGCACGCACATACCACGGCGTTAGGCTGTTGAGCCCCACTCCCTATGCAGATGTCGCGTCGCTGACCATGGCGACGAACTGTGGATAACTCCCGGCGCCGAGCTTCCGATCGGCGCCGTCACCGTGACGACGTTGTGGGCCGCGTGCTGCACGGACTCCCCGGGTATCCGATGGCAAGCCGACCCGCACCGCAGGCGCGCAGCGCCGAGGAGCGGAAGCGGCGCGGCAGCACTGCCCGGCTCGCCCGTCTGCGGACCGCACGGGTGCTCGGCACATTGACGAGCGCGCGGCCACAATGCCGACGGAGGCGGCCGCGACGGAGGCACCGTCGATGGCGCCGTCTTCTGCACCGTGAGTGGCGGTCAACAGTTAGGCTGGGCGGCCGACCGGCCTTTCCCGCCCAGGAGGAGGCGACACCATGGCTCGCCAGCTGCCCGAGCTTGCCGAGCAACAACGGCTGCTGGGCCAATACCTGGCAGCACTACGGAGGGCGGCCGGGCTCTACCAGACTGATATCGCACGGGCGGTGCCGTGCCATCGCACGAACGTCGCCCACGCGGAAGCGGGCTCTCAGCTACCAGATGCCCATTTCTGGGAAACAGCAGATCGAGTAGTGGGCGCGAACGGCGCGCTCATCGTCCGTTATGACGCCCTTATCCAAGCTAGACAGGCGCACGCCGCTAATCTGCAAGTGCAGCGACGGGCGAAGGCTCAAGCTACGGTGCAACAGTTGCGTGCGGCATCTCCGTCAGCACGCCGCGTTACGGCTGTTGACCTCACCCCCTTGCACGCAATAGAGGTGCTTCGCCGTGGCTTGAACGAGACGATCAGCGAACGCACAATTACGCCTGCCAGCCTTGACGACTGGGAACAAACGGTCTTTCACTACGGACAAGCTACGCGAGACCGTGCCCCGATTGTCCTACTCGGAGATCTCAGCGCCGACCTGGCCCAGTTACGAGAAGCGCTGACCCGCTGCCGGTCCGCCTCCGCCCTCCGGCGTCTCACCCGCATCACGGCTCAAATGGCCGGGCTGATGTGCTTGACCTTGATAAAGCTGGATGAACGCACTGCCTTTCGGCGCTGGGCGCGCACTGCTCGCCTGGCTGCCCATGAAGCCGGTGACCCTTTGACATATTCGTGGGTACGGGCTCAAGAGGCATACGGGCACTATTATAGCGGCGACCTGCTCGAAGCGATCCACGTTGCTCAGCACGCTCAGGCACTCAGCGGTCAGGCCTCATGCGTCGGTGCGGTTCTAGCCGCTGCCCTGGAGGCGCGGGCGCAGGCCGCACTGGGCCGTCGCCAGGAAACGCGCACTGCACTCGGGTACGCCGAAACCTGCCTATCTCACCTGGATGCCAACACTATTGGCACGTCAGCCTTCGACTACAACGAGGCGCAACTGCGCTTTCATGAGGGCAATGCTTTTACTCACCTGCGTGATACGAGCGCAGCGTGGCAGGCCCAAGAGATAGCGCTGGCCCTGTGTCCGGCCAGCGACTATATGGACAGGACCATGACCAAGCTTGACCGTGCCAATTGCCTGGTATACGACGGTGACGTTACCGGCGCGGTGGCCGTCATGGCGGAGGCAGCTACTCTGCTCACCGACCAGCAACGCCAAGGCATCATTGCAGCACGGGTACGCGATACCATTGCAGCTCTGCCAGCGCAGCACCAAGCACTACCAGCCGTGCGCGATCTACATGATTTACTGCCACACGTCACCCGAGATGAAAGATAAATTCTAATGGCCGAGATCCGGCCTGCCGACCAGCAGGATGTCGAAGCCATCGCGCTTCTCATGGAAGACATTGACCGCTTCTATGGTGCCGCCGATGTCGAGCCGCCTAGCAAACGGGTACCACAGGTAGCCGCCGCTCTCTTCTGCGAGCCCAGGGCCGCGTATGCTTTGCTGGCATGGGAGAGCGAACAGCTTGTCGGGATAGCTGCGTATTCGTTTCTCTGGCCTGCTGCCGGTGTGACGCGCTCGCTCTATCTCAAGGAGATCTACGTCACCGAAGCCTTTCGGCAAAAGGGAATCGGTACATTATTAATGCGGCGATTGTGCCAGGTGGCCGTTGAGCGCGAGTGCAGCCGGGTTGAGTGGACGACCGATAAGGGTAATGCGTT
>DASYIL010000271.1:0-13421 GCA_035997545.1 Pseudonocardiaceae bacterium | reverse complement strand
TGTGGATTACCAGGCCGAGTCCCAGCGAGCCCGGGACCAAGTGCTCCAGGCGGTGCGGCGGCTGGATGGCGGCGGTGCCTGGCGAGAGGGCGACAATCCCTTCCCGGGGTTGGAACCGTTCACCGCGGCGCTCAGCCGGGTGTTTTTCGGTCGCGAGGCGGACGCTCGCGAGGTGGGCAACCGGCTGCGCACCATGGGCAGTACCGGCGGGATGCTGGCCATCGTTGGGTCGTCGGGCTGCGGAAAGTCGTCCCTGCTCAACGCCGCGGTAGCCCCGCAGCTCGACAGCGACCCGGCATGGCTGACTGTACCGTCGCTGGCGCCGGGAAGTGATCCGCTGCCCGAGCTGGCCCGGGCGCTAGCTGCCGCGGCCACCCGCTGGAATTGGGCTGGTCGGCCGGCGACGTCCGCAGCAGGCTCGAGGCCGGCATCGATGGCCTACGTCGCGTAGCCGACGATCTGCTGGCGGCCAGCCCGAACACGCACCAGCGGCGGCTGCTGGTGTCGATCGACCAGGCCGAGGAGTTGTTCACCCGGACAACCCCGTCCGCGCGAGAGCGATTCGCTGAGTTGCTACGCAACGCCGCCGCCGGCCCGGTACAGGTGGTTGCGGCGATGCGGACGGAGTTCCTCGATGACCTGCGTGATCTCCCCGCGCTGACCGGGGTGTCGATCGAGACCTATTTGTTGGGTCTACTGGACGGGAAGGTGCTACGCGACGTCATCGAACAACCCGCCAAGGTGGCCAGGTTTCGCCTCGAAGACGGACTGGCGGGTGCACTAGTCGCCGACACTGGCAGCGGGGAGGCTCTGCCACTGCTCGCCTTCACCCTCCGCCGATTGGCAGATGGCCTGCCAGTCGGCGGCACGTTGACCGTCGAACGGTACCGCGAACTCGGCGGTGTCCGCGGCGCGTTAACCCAGCATGCCGACACCGCGCTCGCCGAGGCCGTACGAGCCAGCGGCCTCACCGAACGCGAAGTGCTGGCTGGACTCACCCGCCTGGTCACCATCGACGAGACTGGCAGACGCGCCCGGCGTCGGATCAAGCTCACCAGCCTCGCCGAGCCGCTGCGCGTCGCCCTGCAAATCTTCGTCGACCCGCCTGCTGCTCAGCGACACCGATGACGACGGTCAGGTGTGGCTGACCGTGGCCCATGAGGCCCTGATCACTGGGTGGCGACCACTGGACACCGCCACCGCCGACATCACCATCGCTTTGCGCACCGCCCGGACAGTAGAGCAAGCGGCCGCGGACTGGAACAGCGCGAGCCGTCCCGAGCACTACCTTTGTTGTGGGATGTCAGCGACCGTGATCGGCCCCGGCAGCTGGGCCAACCGCTGACTGGCCACACCCGCGCGGTATACAGCGTTGCCTTTGCCCCGGATGGGCGCACCCTGGCCACCAGCACCGATCAGACCGTCAGGTTGTGGGATCTGAGCGACCGTGAGGAGTTCCGCGGCGGTGAGGCGCGAGAAGCCTGCCTCCGAGCCGGCGGACCGCTCGACAAAGCGACGTGGGACCAGTACGCCCCCAGGGTTAGTTACCAGGACACCTGTGCAGACCGTTGATCCAGGTGCGCCTGGCCATCGACGGTACGCGGGAGCTCCTGCATACGGTCCGTACACTGCGGCCGTGTCCATGGTCGACGCCGTGCTCATCCGGATCCCGCAGCCTTACCGCGATATCGCTGTCCGCCACCGCGAGCTGGTGAAGTTCGCCCTGGTCGGCGGGATCGCCTACATCGTGGACATCACCGTGTTCACACTGCTCAAAACCACAGTTTTGGAGCCCAAACCGGTCACCGCCAAGATCATTGCGGTGCTGGTCGCGACGATCGTGTCCTACGTGCTCAACCGGGAGTGGTCCTTCCGCACCCGGGGCGGCCGGGAACGCCACCACGAGGCCGCGCTGTTCTTTCTGGTCTGCGGCATCGGACTGGTGATCAACGCGACCCCACTGTGGATCTCGCGGTACGTGCTGGACCTGCAGGTCCCGCAGGTGAGCCTGCTCGCCCAGGAGGCCGCCGACTTCGCTAGCGCCAACGTTATTGGGACCCTAGTGGCGATGGTCTTTCGGTGGTGGGCCTTCCGGAAGTACGTCTTCCCCGACCAGAATGTGCGCCGCCAGGTCGTCAGCCAGTAGATTCGGTGCACCTCACCGCTCGTTCGCCATCGCCGCGAGCACGGGGATTGCCGCGATCTTGTCGCGATCAAGGGCGTTCCAGTCCCAGACCCGCTCGCGGATGGCCTGCTTCGCATCGGGTCCGGTGGGCTCGGTCACGGGCGTCACGCTCTCAGCGCACCACCCCGATACCTGGCCGTGGGGATGCAGCCGGCTCCTCGCCCCGCGGTACCCGCAGGTAGGCCGCGAATCTGGCGGGTCGTGCCGAGCTGAGCTCAAGGCGTCCTCCATCGGCCTCGACCAGCGCCCGGGCCAGCGCCAGCCCGACGCCGGTGGAGGAGGCACCGGAGACGCCACGAATGAAGACGTGCGGAGCCAGCTCCTCAGGCACCCCCTCGCCGCCGTCGGTCACCTCCACCACGATCATTCGATCCGGTCCCACCCCTCCCGGCCGCGCGGACAGCGTGACCACGCCTGCCCCGTGCCGCAGCGCGTTGTCGATCAGCACTCCGATCGCCTCGCGAAGCCGGCCTGGCGTGACCCGGGCGACCAGCCCGTCGGCCACCCGCAGCCGCAACGCCCGCCGCTCTGCGTCGGCCTGTGCCTGCCAGTCGGCGACCACCTCGCCGAGCAGCTCGGCCAGCGCCACCGGCTCGGCGGTGGCGGCCCGGGCCTCTTCGGTGGCCCGCACCAGGTCGTCGAGCACCGCGCCGAGCCGCTCGGCTTGCTCCAGGGCCGCCTCGGCCTCCGCGGCGGTGGCGGGGTCAGGGTGCCCGGCCAGCTCGTCGAGCCGCAGTTGCAGCGCGGTCAGCCGGCTGCGCAGCTGATGCGACACGTCGCCGACGAGGTCTCGCTCCCGCTGGACGAGCTCGGCCAGCGCGGCCGCTGAGGTGTCCAGCAGTTCGGCGACCCGATCGAGCTCCGGGATGCCATGGCGCGCCGGCTCGAGGCGGAAATCCCCGGCCCCCAGCCGGGCAGCCCGGTCGGCGACGTCCTGCAGCGGCTCCGCCAGCCGCCGGGCAGTCACGGTGGCAATGGCTGCGCCGATCCCCACCGGCAACGCCACCAGCAGCCCGACCATTGCGACCACGCGCATCTGGTCGCTCCGCATCACATCCCCGGGTACCGCCAGCCGGGCGGTGCCGCGTTGCCCCAGCGGCAGTGACTCCACTACCGCGCCAGGTCCCGGATCGCTGCCAAGCACCAACCGGCCGGTCCGCGGCGAATCCACCACCAGCTGGCCGTTGGGCGGAAGGGTCCGGCCGACCGAGCGCAGATCGGTCGCCGTCGGGGTGGGCGGGCTCTGATCATCCACCTGGACCACCGCCTGCTCCAACCGGGTCCGCAGGTCGGCCCTGGTGAAGTCCTCCACCAGCCGCCAGCAAGCCAACGCCAGTGGGACGCCCAGCACCAGGCTGGTGATCGCGACCACGATCAGCGTGGACTTCAGGATCCTCCACCGCACGGCGGGACGCTACTTTCTCAAGACTCGTTGAAGCGGAACCCGACACCCCGGACGGTGGCGATCCGGCTGCTGCCGATCTTGCGGCGCAGCCAGGAAATGTGCATGTCCAGCGTCTTGGAACTCTTGAGTTCTGGGTCGTTCCACACCTCGCGCAGGATCTCCTCACGGCTGACCACCTGCCCCGGCCGGGACAGCAGCACCCGCAGCAGCTCGAACTCCTTGTTCGCCAGCCCGACCTCGATGCCCTCGATGTGCACCCGGTGGCCGGCGAGGTCCATCCGTACCCCGCCCACCTGCAGCGCGTCCGGCGCGCTGCGGCGCAGCAGGGCGCGCACCCTGGCCAACAGTTCGGCCAGCCGGAACGGCTTGGCGACGTAGTCGTCGGCGCCCGCGTCCAGCCCGACGACGAAGTCCACCTCGTCGGTTCGGGCGGTGAGCATCAGCACCGGGACATCGGGGCGCACCCCACGCAGCCGGCGGCAGACGTCAAGGCCGTCCATCCCGGGCAGCCCAAGGTCGAGCACCAGCAGGTCAATCTCCTCCTGGTTGGCACAGGCGAGCGCGGTGTGGCCGTCACGGACCACCACCACCTCGTGGCCCTCCCGTTGCAGGGCCCGGGACAGCGGCTCGGCGATGCCGTAGTCGTCCTCCGCAAGGAGTACAGTCGTCACGCCATTCAGCCTAAAGCGACGTGGCACCATCCGTCTCGTGACCGATCACGACCCCGACCTCGCTCTGGCTCTGGCTCTCGCGGACATCGCCGATGCGATCACGCTGGATCGGGCGGGTGCAGCGGATCTGCGAGTCGACCGCAAACCCGACCGGACCCCGGTCACCGACGCCGACCTGGCCGTCGAGGACGCGGTGCGCGAAATGCTGGCAGCGCGGCGGCCGCAGGATGCGGTGCTCGGTGAGGAGCGCGGTGGGCCGTCTGCAGATGCCGGCCGGGTCTGGCTGCTGGACCCGATCGACGGGACGAAGAACTTCCTGCGCGGCGTGCCGGTGTGGGCCACCCTCATCGCGCTCGTCGAGCACGGCCAGCCGGTGGTCGGGGTGATCAGCGCACCGCCGCTGCGGCGGCGCTGGTGGGCGGCCGCCGGCGCGGGTGCTCATACCCGCGATATGGACGGGGCCACCCGAGCTATCACGGTGTCCGGAGTCGGTGCGCTGGCCGACGCCTACGTCTCCACCACGCATTTGGGCACCTGGGTGGAGTACCACCGCCGGGAGTCCTACCTGGCGCTGGTGGATGCCTGCTGGGAGAACCGGGCCTTCGGTGACTTCTGGCAGCACTGCCTGGTCGCCGAAGGGGCGATCGATCTGGCCGCTGAGCCGATCGTCAACCCCTGGGACGTGGCCGCCGCACAGGTGCTGGTCGAGCAGGCCGGCGGTCGTTTCACCGACCTCGACGGGGTCCCCCGCTACGACAGCGGCACCGCACTGTCGTCCAACGGCCTGCTGCACGACGCCGCCCTCAGGTGCCTGCGGCACCCGTGAGTGGCAAACGGTGTTATAGCACTCAACGCCACTCACGGGTGCGTAGCACCCGAGGGCGATCAACTACGGGTCGGCGCGCAGCCGCCTGCGGTCCTCTTGGCGGAGGAATCCCCACGCGAGCAGCTGGCGACCCAGCTGGTTGATGTTGTCGCGGCCGTTGATCCCGGTGACGCCGAGCTCCTGCAGCCTCTTGCACCACCTGCCCACGCAGTCTTCGACGGCTTTAGCGGTGACCGACACTTCGCGGGGCCGCGGGGCGGATGCGTACTCGGCGGCTTCCTGGTTGCCAATTGCCTCACCGGGATCGGACAGCGACAGGAACTTGGCTGCGAGCAACAAGCGCTCGTGGTCGGTCGGCTCCCACAGCGGGCTGGTGCTGGGATCACCGTGCTCCGGGGAGTCCACCACCGGCGGCCGAGGGTCGTCGATGCTGATCGACAGCAGGTACCGCCCGGTGGGCGCGGGGACCCGGATCTCCAAGCCGGGCGGGCTGACCGCCCAACGCGAGTGCGAGTCCAACGCGGTCCGCGGCGGCAACGGGTTGGACACCCCCCGCACGATCACGTCGAACGGGCGACTGTGGCTGTCGTTGCAGACCACCCACAACCCACCGCCGTACCGGATCGAGCCCACGTTACGGGAGATGTGTAGGTCAGGTCCGCCCTTGACACTGTTATGACCGAACCGCAACGTGCGGTCGCCACCTCGCCCGAAGGTGAAGGCTGGATTGCCCGGACGCAGCACAGCTACCTGGCGGCCCTGAAAATGGGCCACCAGCCCGCCCGACGGCTGCCGCGGACCCACCATTGGCCCACGTTAGACGTCGCGCTGCCGAGCTGGCCACCCGCAGCGAGGGCTGCCCTCCTAGCCTCCGATGGCGTAGGAAGTTCTACTAAGCGGCACGGGGGTCGCCGACGATCCGGAGATCGACAGTGCAGCCGAGTCAACAGGCCATCGAGACCAGTCCGATGCAGCCGGGTCGGGCCCCAGAGCGGGTCCGGCCCCAGCGTCGTATCGACCGGCTGATCGCCGACTGGGACACCACACCCGGCAAGCTCCGGCTGACCCGGGTAGTCCTCGTGATCGGGATAGTGCTCGCCGGAGTCGTCGGAGTCGTCGCCGCGAACGACCGCGTGGACACCACTCGCGATATCGCCGAGCGTCTCCAACCGCTCAACGCGAACGTGACCACGCTGTACCAGTCGCTGGCCGATGCGGACGCCACCGTCGCGGCCGGGTTCCTCTCCGGGGGTGTGGAACCCGGTGCGGTGCGTGCCCGCTATGACCGCGACATCGTCGCGGCGACGGCCAGCCTCGCGCAGGCCGGCACCCAAGCCAGCGGAGAGCTGGTGACCGCTAACCAGATCGCCGACATCATCACCCAGCTGCCGGTCTACACCGGCCTGGTCGAGCGGGCCCGGGCGAACAACCGGCAGGGCTTGGCGGTCGGGGCGACCTATCTCCGGCGCGCCTCGGAGCTGATGCGGAGTTCGATCTTGCCCGAGGCGGCGGAGCTGCAACGACGGCAGGCATCCCGGCTCGCCGACGCCTACCAGCGGGCCGGGTCGGTGCCGGTTGTTGCGCTTGCGGCCTGCGGGGCGAGCGTGGCCGGGCTGATCTGGGTGCAGATCTTCCTATTCAAGCGCACGCACCGGGTTGTCAATATTGGCTTGGTCGTGGCAAGTGGGGCAGTGCTCGCCGGCCTTTTGTGGTGGACGGCCGCGGGGACGGCCTCGGCTGGCTCGCTCGCGCGCTCGGTCGGACATAGCCGGTCGGTGTCCGACGCGCTGGCACCGGCGCAGATCGCGGCGCTGCAGGCCCGCGCCGTCGAGAGTCTGGGACTGGTCACCCGCGATGGTGGCAGCGAGCCGGACTTCGACGCCCGGATGCAGCAGCTCGCCCGCAACGGCGGTGCCGGCGGCGCACTGGGCGCAGCCAAGCAATTCGCTACTGACCCGGAGGGGCGAACACTGGTGCAGGCGGCGGTAGACAACGCCCGCGGTTACGCCGCAGCACACCAGGAGGTCCGGCGGCTCGACGACGTCGGGGAGTACACCAAGGCGGTCGACGCCGCAGTGGGCACCCACCAGGCCAGCGCCGCCGCGGCGTTCGACCGGCTCGCCACAACGCTCAGGACTGCTGTCGAGTACGAGCGCGGGGCCTTCGGCAAGGACATCGACCGCGCCCGAGGCTGGCTCACCGGCCTGCCCATCGGTATCGGCGTGTTAGCCCTCATCGCGGCGGTCGGGGTGGCCATGGGCGTCCGGCAGCGGCTGGAGGAGTACCGATGACCACCCGATTCGTACTCGCCTGCGGTGCGCTAGCAGCCATTGTGCTGGCCACTACGGCCAGCGACCAGTGGCCGGACCACCAAGCCCCGCACCCGATGACGGCTGGCCCTGGGCCGACCGCAGCCGCGCGGCCGGCGGCCGGGAGGTCATCGGGGCAGGCGCTGGCCAAGCCGGACTGCAATCCGCAGAATCTCCGCGCCAGCCTGCGCCCGCAAGGCCCGCTACCCGTACCCGGCCAGATGCCCGTTGGGTCGACGATGGCCGGCATCGCGCGGCGGGGATATCTGATCGTCGGCGTCAACCGGGACGCCCAGGGGTTCTCCTTCCGGGACGAGAACTTGCGGCTGCAGGGTTTCGAGGTCGACATCGTCCGGGACATCGCCGAGGCGATCTTCGGCGATCGCGAGCGAGTGGTGTTCCGGCAGCTGAGCATCGCCGATCGGCTCAAGATCGCGAAATCGGGCGAGGTCGACCTGGTGGTCGCCACCGCGACCATCACCTGTAAGCGGCGGGAAGAAGTTGATTTCAGCGCTGCATACTTCGAGACGGGGCAACGGGTGCTGGTGAACCGCGGCTCGGGCTTCACTGACCTGGCCAGCCTCACGGGCCACCCCATCTGCGCGCCCCGCGGTTCGACGGGGCTGGAGACCATTCAGGCTGCCACCCTGAAGCTGATCCCGGTGAGCGCGTCCGCCACAACGGACTGCTTGGCCCTGCTCCAGCTCGGCAAGGTCGACGCGGTATGCACCAACGACGCCCTACTGGCCCACATGATCGCACAGGATCCCCGGACAGAGATCGTCGGCCCGCAGCTCTCCCACGAGTCCTACGGCGTGGCGATCAGCAAGAACACCCCGGACTTGGGGCGTTTCGTCAACGCAGTACTGGAGCGTCGCGCCCAGGACGGCCGGTGGCGGGCCAGCTACGAGCGCTGGCTCACGCTGCTGGGCCCGCCGCCGTCCCCACCGACACCGCAATACCAGGACTGACACCATGACGAGAACCCGGCAGGCCATCGGGACCAGGTCAGTACCGCCAGGTGAGGTCTTGGGGCGGGTCAGCCGCTTCGACTGGGACACCATGCCTGGCAAGCTCCGGATAGTCCGGATACTCCTTGTGCTCGGGGTGCTGCTCGCCGGAACCGTCGGTCTCTACGCGGCGAACGCCCGCGTGGACACCATGCGCGACATCGCCGAGCACCTCGAACCGCTCAACGCGAACGTGACCACGCTGTACCGGTCGCTGGCCGATGCTGACACCACGGTCGCGGCCGGGTTCTTGTCCGGCCGCGCGGAGTCCCGCGAGGTCCGCGCCCGCTACGACGGCGACGTGGATCTGGCGGTGACCAGCTTGGCGCAGGCCGGCGTCCAAGCCGGCGGGGAGATCACCTACATAACCAAGCAGCTGCCTGTCTACACCGGCCTCGTCGAGCGGGCTCGAGCGAACAACCGGCAGGGTCTGGCGGTCGGAGTGGCCTACCTTCGGCTCGCTTCGGACCTGATGCAGAATCAGATCCTGCCTCAGACTGCGGAGCTGCAACGACGGCAGGCCTCCCGGCTTGACGACGCCTACCAGCGGGCCGGCTCGGTGCCGGTCGTCGCGCTGGTGGCCTGCGGGCTGAGTCTCGCCGGGCTGATCTTGACACAGATCTTCCTGTTCCAGAGGACGCACCGGGTCGCCAACCCCGGCTTGGTCGCCGCGAGCGCAGCGGTGCTGATCGGCCTGGTGTGGTGGGCGGTCGCGGAGGCGGCCTCGGCTGGCCCGCTGACCAACTCGCACCACCACAGCCAGTCCGTGTCCGAGGCGCTGGGCCCGGCCCAGATCGCGGCGCTGCAGGCCCGCACCATCGAGAGCCTCGGGCTGGCCCGCACCGGCACGACCACCGAGCTGGATTTCAACGCCCGGATGCAGCGACTCGCGCGCCACGGTGGTGCACTGGCCGCAGCCCGGGAATTGGCCACCGACCAGACAGGTCGAGACCTGGTGGAGGTGGCGGCCAAGGAGGGGTCGAGCTACTCCACGGCCCACAACAAGGTCCGGCAACTGGACGACAGCGCGCAATACGCCGCAGCGATCGAAGCCGCCGTGAGTACCCAGGAGACCAGCGCCGCCACCGCGTTCGACCGACTCGACAAAGCACTCATCAGGGCTATAGAACACGAGCGCGGGGCCTTCGGGAAGGACATCGACCGTGCCCGAGGCTGGCTCACCGGCCTGCCCATCGGTATCGGCACGTTGGCCCTCATCGCGGCGGTCGGGGCAGCCTTGGGAGTCCGGCAGCGGCTGGATGAGTACCGATGAGCACTCGATTCGCACTCGCCTGCGGTGCGCTGGCCGCCGTTATTCTGGCCACCGCAACCGGCGACCAGTGGTCGGACCACCCGGCCTTGGCCTCAGTGATGGCCGTAGGCGTGCCGACCGCAGTCGCCCCGCCTGCGGCGGGGTTGCCTGCTGGGCAGGCACCCGCCGCGCCGGGGTGCAATCCCCGGGCCAGCTTGCGCCCGCGGGGCCCGCTGCCCGCACCTGGTCAGATGCCCGCGGGGTCGACGATGGCCCGCATCGCCCAGCGAGGACACCTGATCGTCGGCATCGGCCAGGACTCCTACCCGCTCGCCTTCCGCGACAAAGACTTGAAGCTGGCAGGGTTCGAGATCGACATCGTGCGGGACATCGCCGAGGCGATTACCGGCGACCGCGAGCGAGTGGTGTTCCGGCCGCACCCTGCAGCCGGGCGACTCGAACCCGTGCGGTCAGGCCAGATTGACCTGGTGGTTGCCGCGACAACTATCACCTGTCCGCGCCGGGAGAAGGTGGATTTCAGCGCTGTGTACTACGAGGCGAGGCAACGAGTGCTGACGAACCGCGGCTTAGGCATTACTGGTCTGGACGATCTGCGGGGCAAGCACGTCTGCGCGGCCCTCGGCACGACATCGTTGGCGAATGTCCTGGCCGACCGGTCCAAGCCGATCCCGGTGGGCGAGCCCACCCCGTCGGACTGCCTGGTGCTGCTCCAGCTCGGCGAGGTCGACGCGCTATCCAGCGATGACACCCAGCTGGCCGGCATGGCCGCGCAAGATCCACGGATCGAGATCGTCGGCCCGCAGCTCAGCGAAGAGCCCTACGGCATCGCGATCAACAAGGACACCCCAGACCTGGTGCGGTTCGTCAACGCCGTACTGGAGCGTCGCGCTCAGGACGGCCGGTGGCGGGCCGGCTACGAGCGCTGGCTGACCCTGCTGGGTCCACTGCCGTTACCACCAACACCGCAATACCGGGACTGAGCCCATGCCAATCTTCACTGCAGCCGACGGGCAGGTCACCGCCGGCCGACTCGCAACCGGGCAGCAAGCCATCTTCGAGAGCCTGATGAACCTCGAAGATCACCTCAGACACAAGCTGCTGTGCGAGGCCCACGCCCACGCCGCGGAACTCGATCGGGCCGACGATGCCGTCGACGTGGTCGAGGCCGATCGGCTCATCTCGCGCTGCGTTGGCGTACACGCTGCGGCAGACCGGGACCCGACATGACGAACTGCCCGAAAGCAGGATGCGCCGCAGCGATCGGAGACGACGAATACTGCCCCCGGTGCGGAACCGCCGCGCCCCAACCCACTACGCCCCAACCCACCACGCTCCAACCCGCCGCACCGCAATCTGCCACGCTCCAACCCGCCACGCTCCGGCCGACCGCTCGGCGGGTGACCTCCCAGGTCGTGGCCAGGGGCGCACGCCGCGCCCCGCTGCTCGCGCTGCCCGAGATGCCGGTCGGTGATGATCACATTGCGCCGGTACTCGACGACCCGCAGGTGCCCGAACACAAGCGGCTCTGCCCGAATCCCGAATGCCGGCACAAAGTGGGCCGGGCCCGCAGCGGCCAGCCGGGCCCGGTGGAGGGGTTCTGCCCACAGTGTGGGACCAGGTTCTCCTTCCGGCCGCCGCTGCTACCCGGTGTGCTAGTCGGCGACGGGCAGTTCCAGGTGGAGGGCGCGATCGCCCATGGCGGGCTGGGCTGGGTGTACCGGGCCTGGGATTGCTGGGTCCCGCGCTGGGTGGTGCTCAAGGGCCTGATCGACCCCGATGATCCGGACAACCGCCAGGCTGCGGTCGCCGAGCTGGCCGCGCTGGCCGATGCCAGCCACCCGAACATCGTCACCGTGCACACCGTGGTCCGGCATCCGCACCCGCTCACCGGCAAGCCTGTCGACTACATCGTGATGGAATACCTCAGAGGCAAATCGCTCAAGCAGCTGTACCAGGAACGTCCAGACAGCGACCCCTACCTTCCGGTGGATCAGGTCTGCGGGTATGCGCTGGAGGTGCTGGCCGCCTTGGATCACCTGCACGAAAAGCGCGGTTTGCTGTACTGCGACTTGTCGGCGGACAACGTGATCCACTCCACGAGTGGGGTCAAGTTGATCGACCTCGGCGCGGTCCGCCGGATCGACGATCGGGACAGCCCGGTCTGGGGCAAGCGTGGCTTCCAGGACCCGGAGATCTCGGCGCACGGCCCATCGGTTGCGACCGATCTCTACACCGTCGCACGGATGATGGCGGTGCTCAGCTTCCCGTTGCCCGGATTCCAGGCCGACGCCCCGATCCCGGGCCCGAAGGAGGTGCCGGTGCTGGCTGTCCATCCCTCCTTCGCCGGGTTGCTGCGCCGCGCGACCAACCCCGATCCGGCACGGCGATTCGCCTCCGCGGCGGACATGGCCGAGCAGCTGGAATGCGTGCTGCGGGAGGTCCGCGCGGCACGGGAGGACCTGCCGTTCCCCGCCGCCTCGACACGTTTCGCGCCGGAGCTGCGGGTCGTGGGGGCCGATCCCGACACCTTTCCCACCACGGACCCGGACCTGGTCGCGGCGGCGCTGGCCCTGCCCGACCCCCAGGTCGACCCCGCGGACCCGCACGCCGGTCTGCTGGCCGCGATCAGCGCCGAAGGCCCCGATGAGACCGAGCGGGTACTGGCCGCACTGCCCGACCCGTCGCTGGAGACGCGCCTGCGGGTAGTGCGTGCCCGGATCGAGCTGCGCCATCCTGACACTGGCACCGACCTCGACACGCTGACCCAACACCAGCCGGGTGACTGGCGGGTGGACTGGTTGCGCGGCTTGGAGTCGCTGGTCGATGGCGACGTCGAACCCGCCTGGCGCAGCTTCACCGCCGTGCTCGACGCCCTGCCAGGCGAAGCCGCACCCAAGCTCGCGCTAGCCCAGTGCGCGGCCCGCGCCGGGGCCGCCGAGACCGCCGCGCGCGGCTACGCGACCGTCTGGCGGACCGATCGGTCGTATGTCAGTGCCGCGTTCGGGCTCGCGCGGGCCCGCTTCGCTCTCGGTGACCACGCTGGAGCGGCCGCCGCGCTGGAGACGGTTCCGGAGGGCTCCCGCTACGCCGTCACCGCCCGGCTGTGCGCGATCCTGACCCGGGCCCGCGGATGCGCGGACGGGCAACCCCCAGTCGCTGACTTCTTCACCGCTGCCGAGCAGCTGGACACCTTAGAACTCGACGACCAGCGGCGTGAGCTGGCCGTCGCGGAAGTGCTCGAAACGGTACTGAGCTGGGAACGCGCTGGTAGACCATGGCCGCACGGAGCGGCTACCTCGATCCCCGCCACGGTGCTCGGCCACCAGCTCAACGAGCGCGGCGTGCGGGACCGCCTGGAGTCCGCCTACCGCGAGCTCGCCCGGCTGGCTCCCACCATGGCGGAGCGGATCACCTTCGTCGACAAGGCCAACGACCGCCGGAACCGGAGCTGGACATGATGAGCAAGGGCACGATGGTGAGCCGGCGGGCGGTACTGTCCGCGGCCGTTTTTCTGGTCACCGCCGGCTGCACGGCTGCCGCCCACACCGGCTCGGCGGCGGATCTAGTGTGGGTTACCGGCGCGATCAACCTGGCCGCCACCCAAGACATCGCCACACAGTGGAACCAGCTGCACCCGAACGAGCCCCAGGTGCGGGTGGAGGCGCTGCCCCGGTCCGCCAATGAACAGCGTCAACTGATGGCGTTAGAGCTGAACGCCGGTCTCAACCAGTTCGACATCGCC
>DASYIL010000270.1:0-3494 GCA_035997545.1 Pseudonocardiaceae bacterium | reverse complement strand
CCGCTACCGGTGTGGGACACCTACGGAGACTGGGCACTGCCCTGGACCCAATGGACCGCCGGCAACCCGCCCCACTCCTAAACACCGCCGCAACGCCAGCACGGGCATGACAGTGCGCGATGAATGACCGAAACGACCAATAATCGCCCTCGCCGGCGCAGCCAGTACTGATTCGGTACGCACCGGCGCTCAGGCATGATCTACCGATCGTGGATGCGGCGGGGCGAGGGCTGGCCCTCAACGCCATGCCACCAGGCCACCTCCTCGCGCTGGCAGGCCGGGCACAATCCGTCCTGACGCCTCACAGAACCCCCACGGCTGCATCTGCCTCGCCCCCCCGTTGCGGCTCAGTGCTGGCCCCGGTCAGGGGCGGCAGGGAATTGTCACAATTCCGATCCGCGCCTCAAAGACCCATCTGCCCCACTGCTCGCGGAGCGTGGAATCGGCCCTCGGCCACGTTTGACACGTCCGTCGGCAAGGCCTGCGGACGGTGCCCGAGGTGCCTAGCGGCTAGCGGCGTTGGCCGCCGAAATCGTGGTGTCCGCAGCCGCCGAAATCGTGGTCTCCTCGGTTGTCGCCGTCATGGTGTTAAGCGTCTTTCCGTGTGAGCACGGCATGGTCGGGCGGCGCCGTTGGGTGCGACGACGGCGTGGCTGTGGCTGGGTGGGGTCGCCTGGGTTGGTGTGCGGCGACATGGTGAGGATGTGCCGGTTGGAGGGTGACCCTCCCGGTCATGGTTTGCCGCCGTCCGGGAGGGCCACCCGTGGCGTGTGGAGACGCCGTGCTCACGGTAGGCACCGATCCGGCCGGGGTCGAAGTTAGGTTGTCCTCGGCGGCGTTGGCCTGCCCGGGGTGCAGTGGCCGGTTGGCGCCGTGGGGGCACGGTCGGGCCCGGATTGTGCGTGCGGATGGCCCGGTTCGGTGGCGGCTGCGGCCGAGGCGGGCGCGGTGCTCGGGCTGCGGGATCACGCACATCTTGCTGCCGGTGACCTGTCTGGTTCGCCGAGCCGACGCGATGGGAGTGATCGGGGCGGCGTTGATGGCCGCCGCGGTGGGTTGGGGTTATCGCCGGATCGCGGTGCTGCTCGATCGGCCGGCGTCGACGGTGCGGGGGTGGCTGCGTCGGTTCGGTGCCCGAGCGGGTCCGCTGCGGGCGGTGTTCACCAGGTTGGCGTGCGCGTTGGCCGCCGCTCCGCGGATGCCGGAGCCGGCGGGGTCTGAGCTGGCGGATGCGGTGGCGGCGATCGTGGCCGCGGCCCGTGCGGTGGGTGCGCGGTGGGGCCAGTCGGTGCTCACGATGTCGCCGTGGCGGTTGGCGGTCTCGGTGACCTCGGGGCGGCTGCTCGAACCTGGGCTCGGGGTGGAGTGGATCAACACGAGCCGCCTCTGGTGAACAAGATTGACCCTCGACAGGCTCGCCTGCGGCCAAATGGGTGAACGCCTCGAGGAGGAAACACATGTCGCAGGTCGATGAAGAACGACGTCGGCGGGCTGAGCGGGCCCGGCGGGTTGGGTTGTTCCGCTACGAGCTGATCCAGGAGCTGATCGACCCGCAGCTGTCGACGCGCCAACGCGGCAAGTTGGTGCGGGAGCTGGCCGAGGCCACCCATACCGACCCGTTCGGAGCGCGGGTGCGGGTATCGCGGCCCACGATTGATCGCTGGCTGCGTTGGTGGCGCGCGGGTGGGTTCGAGGCGCTGGTGCCGACCCCGGCTCGGGTATCGGCGCGCACCCCGGCCGAGGTGTTGGAGGTCGCGGTGGCGTTGAAGCGGGAGAATCCTGATCGCACCGCGGCGCAGATCGTGCGCATTATGCGAACCCAGTCGGGGTGGGCGCCTTCGGAGCGCACCCTGCAACGCCAATTTGTCCGGTTGGAACTCGACCGGACACTGGCCACTTCACCGGCGGCGCCGGAGGTGTTCGGCCGGTTCGAAGCCGACCGGTGCAATGAGTTGTGGACCGGGGATGTCTTGCACGGCCCGGTCATTGGCGGCCGCAAAACGTATTTGTTCGCTTTCCTGGATGATAAGTCCAGGGCGGTGATGGGGTATCGGTTCGGTTTCTCCGAAGACACTGTCCGGTTGGCCGCCGCGCTACGTCCAGCCCTGGCCAGCAGGGGTGTCCCCGGCTCGATCTACGTGGACAACGGGTCGTCGTTTGTCGACTCGTGGTTGTTGCGCGCGTGCGCCAGCCTGGGCATTAAGCTGGTCCACAGCACCCCTGGGCGCCCACAAGGGCGGGGGAAAATTGAGCGTTTCTTTCGCACCGTGCGCGAGCAGTTTCTGGTCGAAATCACCGACGATATCGCCGCCGGAATCGCCACTCTGGCCGAATTGAACCGGCTGCTCGCGGCATGGATAGAGACTGTCTACCACACCACGATTCACTCCGAGACCGGAATCGCGCCGCTGGCCCGCTGGCGCCACGGCATCCCGGACCCGTTGCCGCTGCCCACCCCCGCGCAGCTGCGCGAGGCGTTCTTGTGGTCGGAGTTCCGCACCGTGACGGTGAACGCGACCGTGTCGCTGCACAACAACCGCTACCAAGTCGACGAGCTGCTCGTCGGGCGCAAGGTCGAGCTGGTGTTCGACCCGTTCGACCTGACCGACATCGACATCCGCTACAGCGGCCGAGGCTTCGGCAAGGCGGTGGCGTTCACCATCGGCCGCCATGCCCATCCCAAGGCCCGCCCCGAACACCCCGACACCAGCGCCGGTGCCGTATCGGAGTCGAGCGGGATCGACTACCTACGCCTGCTCGACACCGCGCACACCGAACAACTGGAATCGCGGATCAACTACACCGCCCTGTTCAGCACCGACCCCGGCGCCAGCACCAACCTCGACCCCGGCGCCCGCGCCGACTCGGCGGAGGGCGCCTGATGCTGCAGAAACTGCAGGGGCACTGGGGCTTCACCCGCCTGCCGTTCGGTCGCGATCTCGCCCCGGGAATGCTGCACCGCCACAGCTCCCACGGCGAAGCGGTCGCCCGGATCACCTGGACGGTCACCGAACGAGCGCTCGCGGTGATCACCGGGGAAGTCGGGGTGGGCAAGACAGTCGCGGTCCGGGCCGCGCTGGCCGGGCTGGATCAGGCCCGCCACATCGTCATCTACCTCGGCAACCCCACCGTCGGCACCCGCGGCATCCACCACGCCATCGTCACCGCGCTCGGTCACGCACCCCGATTCCACACCTCGATGCTGATCCCGCAAGCCTCCGACGCGCTGGCCACCGAGCACGCCGAGCGCGGCCGTGTCCCAGTCGTGGTCATCGACGAGGCGCACCTGCTCTCGCACGCCCAGCTCGAGGCGTTGCGCATGCTCACGAACAACAACATGGACTCAGGCGCGGTCTTCGCCTGTTTACTCATCGGCCAGCCCACCCTGCGGCGACGCATCAAACTCGGCGTGCTCGCCGCGCTCGACCAACGCATCGCCGTGCGCTACCACATGACCGGCATGAACCTCGAAGAAACCGCCGGCTACCTGCGCC
>DASYIL010000269.1:0-7951 GCA_035997545.1 Pseudonocardiaceae bacterium | reverse complement strand
CTTCGCGCCCGGCTTCACGCGTGCGGACTTCGTGGACATCATCACCACCTCGGCATGGCCCGAGTGACCTCCCAACCACTGGGCACACCGAGGAAAACCGTCACGACCAGCACTTATGCCCCGGCTTCCAGCCAGGGCATAAGTTCCAGTTCCAGCTCTCCGACCCGGTCAAGGTGCCACCGTGCACGAGCTGCGCGGGCTTTCCGCCGGAGGAATGGGGCGCGTCGTGGCAGCGCAACGCGGCGGCCAGCTTGTCAACGGCGGTCTGCAAGGCGGGCCCGCTCTGGTTGGCGCTACTCGGCGCCAGGCCGTCGGCTCCCAGCCGGCCTGGGTCAGCGCTGGCGTGATCGGTGAGCCGATCTGCGATACGCAAGGCTGCCTACCGCAAACGGTCGTTGGCGCGTTGTCGCTGGGGGACGATGACGTAGCGGGGGTCTTTGGTGGATGCGACGCCGGCTTCGAAGATCCCGAGCCGCTGCAGGAGGCTTCCGGCGAGCAGGGCCAGTCCGGAGACCACCGACAGGGCCCGGCTGCGCCGCGCGGCGCAGCCGGGCCGATCAAGCCGGCGGCGGTCAGGCGCTGCGCCCACTGTCGCAGCCGGTGCTATTTGGGACAGCAGCACCGCTCCGACATCATCAGCCAACGGAACTCGGTGCGCCGCCCCGCGGCGGTATCGGCCCTGGGGCGCTGGAACGATGGCATGCCCAGGTCCTGGACAGGGGTGCTGGCCGAGTGGCTGTTCCTGCAGGCACCCCGGCGGCCGGGGCCGCCGCTGCCGTGCGGGCGGTGTGAGCGGCCGGGGCCGCGTGGGCTCCGGCGGCGGTGAACGCTGTCCCCATCCCGGCGGTGAGCGGGGCCCACGGTCCCGATGATCGCGCGCAATTTTCTGGCGTCAACCTCCTCTAAGATGCGGTATCGTCACGCTGCAAATGACAACGGAATCAAGCGGGTCCTGAATGCCGGGTCATAGGGCCCGGCCATGTCGCCGAAAGACCCCCGCGGCATGCTTTACCGCTCACCTGAGCGCTAGCCGCGCCCGGAAATCACATTCTTTTCGGTCGTCCCGAATGACGCGAGAAGTTTGCCCGGAAATCACGGGCGCTAACTTGTCGAGGTGGAAGAAGTCTGTGGCGAGTAGACCAGAGCACTGGGTGCGCAGGAACTGTTGCCAGGACGTGTCCGTCCGCCGCGGGGCTGGACCGATTCCACCGCTTCGAAGGATCCGGCGGATCGTGCCGGTACCAACGCGGTGGCCCACTCGTGCCGGTGGCCGGGTCCCAGCCGCACCTCCGCACCATCGTCTGCGGAGGCTAACCGGGACCCGTCCGGGACCCACCGGCGAACCGTACCGGAAACCCACAATCCCCACGAACACATCACGCCCCCCGACACACCTGCGTCGGCGGCAGCAGATCGGCTGAGAAATACGCCATTGCGATTGCGGGATGCCGTTCCGGAACTGCTCAATCTGAGTGTGCCGCCAGCTTCACAAGCAGTTCTGGGCACCGGTGTCCGGATTGGTCACGCAGACCAGCGCCTTCGGAAGCTTGATCTTGGTGGTGGAGGCAGCGTCGGCGATAACGTCGGTAAGAGTGTCGACACTGAAGATCTCGGTGCCGGCGACCAACGCCGAGACGATACGGTGGAAGTGCGTGGTCGATTGGCAGGCCAGCGAGATCGTGATATACGAAAAATTCGGGTCTGATTGGCTCACGACCACGGATGGCGCTTGACTGCACGCGTCCGCGCCGGGGGGGCTGGCCTGGGAGGCGGTGGCGCTGCCTACCAGCAGCAGCGGGAATAGAGCGCTAACGGCGATGAGACGAGACCGGCGGATACGCATTGGTCGTCTCTCCTTTCATCTACTAAGATTGCAGTGGGCGTAGGGAGAGAAGGTAACCGGCAGGCCTGCGGGCCGTCTTAATGCAGGCTTACGGTTCGGTGAGCTGGACCTCGCGGGGCCTCGCGACCGACGGTGATGGCCTCGTCTAGGTCAGCCGAGTGGCCGGTGAGCTCGAACCGTGTACACGGCGTATTGCCGAGGTTGCCCCAGCTCACGCCACGTGACCGTCCGCCGGCGTTGACCCACTGATCGGCAACCGGCTCTAGCTCTCCGAGTCGACTACCGACGAGGCCGAAGCCAAGCGGATCTTGACGCGCTTCCAGGCCAGGCGGACGAGCAGCGTCACGCCCGGACCAGGGCCACCTTCGTGGAGGCGTGGCTGCGGGTGCACGAGATCGGCCCAGGCCGGTGCACCTGTGGGATGGAGTGGGTGATCACCGTGAAGCTACCAGCCTTGACCATTGCAGCCACCGACCTGCTCGGTGAGAGGGGGCGGACAGGAAGCGCCAGCGAGCGGCCCCACCCGGCGCACTGGGTGAGGCCGTCGTTGCTGGCCGGTCAGTCGAACTCGCCGGCGCGCAGGCTCGTCCCGGGTGATCCCCCACGGGAGAGGGATCACCCGGCCCATCTCAATGAGGTTCCGACGAGCGCCCTAGATACATGGCCAGCCACGATGTGGGATGCGCTCTCAGGGCACCCTTGAGTGGCCCGCCGGTAGCACCGCCGGACGTCCGGACCGCTGGTAATTAGGACACGAGGAGAGGACCACGATGACCACCGGCTTCGAGCAGTTCGGACCGGCAGGGCCGCACGTCGAGGCGCTCATGGGCCGTTGCGTGCTGCTGACATCGCAGGAAGCCGAGCTACTCGCGGGCGCCTGGTCAACCGATCTGGCGGACCGCGACGCCTGGGGTGACGACGACCGGTCACGGTCAATCCTCGGCTGGCCCAAACGGAAAGCCGCGGAACGGCGCGTCACCGCCAGAATGAGAGCCCGAAACCTCGCTGGTCACGCCGCCCGAACTGCGTCCGGCGCCGCGGGCAGTTACCCCGGTCTACGGGCGAGCTGAGGCGTTTCAGCTGCTGCTACAGCAGCGGTGCGCTGATATCTCCGAGACTGCGCCGGCGCCACCCGATGCACCGCAACCAAACCCACCACCCACACCAGCACCAGCAACGCCAAGTTCAGCACCATGGTCACAGCTCAGCCCGCTCCCTGTAGTAAGTCCCCGCGCCGAGTTCTGAGCCAGTGGC
Source organism: Pseudonocardiaceae bacterium (assembly GCA_035997545.1). Classification (GTDB taxonomy): domain Bacteria; phylum Actinomycetota; class Actinomycetes; order Mycobacteriales; family Pseudonocardiaceae. Next base: position 4,854 of record DASYIL010000269.1, on the reverse strand, counting down.
TCCTGCAGCTATTACCCCACTAACTCAGCCCTGAAACCATCAACCTGAAGCCCGTGGACGGTCCCATCGACGAACTGGCCGTTGACGAGCGGCGGCCGCCCAGGTGGTAGCCGGGCCGGCTGCGGGCGCTCAGGTCTTGATCCTCGAGCGGCGCCGCTGATGGCGTGCGAGTAGGCGCTTGGTTCCGTAGCCGCCGCCAAGGGTGAGCAGTGCGCCGACGCCGACGACGCCGAGGTAGATCACGACCAGCGCGACGATCGCGACGACCGCCGTGGTCGGGACACAGATCAGGGGGTAGGAGGACGAAAACCGTGCCCCAGCAGAATCAATCTCGACCAAGAAAAGAAATCCAGTAGTGCGAAGATCATGCCGGACCTCCGGCCGGCATCGGCCGAAGGGCGAGACGCCACATCGCGCCCCCGACAAGTCCGAGGTGAAGCCGAACCTGCGAATGCCGTGGCTTGTGTGCACGGGCGAGGGCTTCACGGGCGAACTCGGCACCGTCGGGCGTGAGCCGGTAGTACCGTCGCCTCGGTGACGTGCGCCGATGTCATTCGTTTGCATCTGCTGCGGAAGATTCACTTCTCCGGATCACCGCGAGCCCACAGGTGGGCATCCCAGCGCGAGCTGCCTGCGCCGGCACCTGGAGGCAGCGGTATCGAGCCGTCCGCTGCGCTAGGGGCTATGGGGGGCACCCGGAGGGAAGCCCGGTGGGGGGTGGTGGCGGTGACCGCCGCCGGCGCCGAACAGCGTGACGCCGTCTCCCCGGCGATCGTGAGGTCTAACGCTGAGGCAACGGTCCACCATGGAACCGAGGTACGCGGAGTGTGTGCGATCTGCGCGGATCGGCCACCTCGCGCAGGGCGCACCCACCGCGCCCGCCATCCCCTCTCCCGCGCTGTAGATCAAGAAACAATGGTTGGCTGCCTACGCAAGGTCTCCGACGGTGCTTCGCCGAACCTCTTTCGATAGGCTCCGGCGAATCGGCCCTGATTCAGAATTCCCCAGCGGTGAACAATTGCGCCAACTGTTGCGACGTCGGGGGTTGCCGCCAAGAGGTCCTCCCGCACCCTCCGCAACCGTACCTCGCGGAGATAGCGCATCGGTGTGGTGTCGAGGGCACGCTGGAACCCCTCCTGCAGTGCTCGGACGCTGACATGAGCCTGGCTGGCCAACGCGGGTGCAGACCAGGCTCGATCGGGGTAGGCCTCGAGGAGTTCGATGGCTTCGCGGACGGCCCGTGGGGCAGCGACGCGGGTGCCGTGCAGTAGCGCGTCACTGTAGTTGTGTGGCTGGGCGAGCAGCAGTCCGTCGACCAGGGCGGCCTCGATGCTCTTTGCGGCGAGAGGGTGGCCGAGTAGTCCCTGCTCGCGGCGCGCTTCGCGGTTGGCCAGATGCAGCATACGTACCCAACTGTGACCTCTGGGAGTAGTGAGATCCATTGTTGGGCTGAAAATGATAGGCAACCACCATCTTCGCCGCTTCTTCCTTGAACTCAGGCGTGTACTTTCTGCGCCGTTCTGGCATTTATCCCCCTCCGTTCCGGTCCGGACCTTATTGGGTCCGGTGTCCGGAATGTGGGAGGCACGCCACACCGGTGAGCGGCGACCGGTCTGGGAGATGCGGGCCAAAGCCTTCACCGACCCCGACACTCACCAGCCACTGCCTACGTGGGAGCAGGCGTGCGACGACCTCACCGAACCCGCCCACGTGGTCCGGTTCGGCACCCAGGTGCACGTCAAGGTCATCCTGGGTGGTACCGAGGAAGCTGGTCGCCACGTCGGATACCTCACGAAATACCTGACCAAAAGCGTGGGGGAGGCCGCCGGGCTCGGCGACACTGCCACGGATCGGCAGCGCGACCACGCCCAGCGGTTGCATGCCGAACTACAGGTCACTCCGTGCTTGCCGAGGTGTGTGGTGTGGCTGCTCCACGGTATCCAACCCCACGGCGCCCGGCATTCCATGACGCCGGGGCGGTGCAAGGGCAAGGCCCACAAGTCCGAACACCTGGGCATTGCCGGCCGCCGCGTGCTCGTCTCGCGGAAGTGGTCCAACAAGACCTTGGATGACCACCGCGCCGAACGCAGCGCATTCGTTCGGCAACTCCTCGAACAAGCCGGCATCCAGCCCACGCACGGCCCCAAAGACGGGCCCTACCGGTGGGAACGCCCCGCCCCCGCAGACCCCGACGTGCCGCCCCGACCGCTGCTGCTCCTCCATGCCGTCGCCGAGCGACAACGGTGGAAAGCCGAGTACACCGCCGCACAACTCGCCGCGAGCGGATCACCACCAGGTGACGACTGTTCAGCAACCAGCGATCAAGCCGCCTGAGAGAGGGGAAACCATGCAGAAGTGCAGAAGTATCTCACCGTGCTGGAGGCGGCCGCCTACCTGAACACCTCCGAGCGATTCGTGCGGCGGCTGATCGCAGAACGCCGAATCGCTTTTCACCACGTCGGCCGACACGTGCGTTTCGCACGGTCCGACCTCGACGCCTGGCTGCTTGTTGGCCGCGTCGAGCCGATTACCGTGGCGACGGTCCGGCGGCGCCTCGGGCGGGTGGCGTGATGGCGAACAAAAAGGGACACCGCCGGTTCGGCAACGTCCGCAAGTTGGCTTCGGGTCGATTCCAGGCTCGGTACCTAGGGCCGGATGGTCTGATGCGCACGGCACCAGAGACATTCGGTTCGAAGCGTGACGCCGAGCAATGGTTGACGCTCACCGAATCGGAGATCTTGCGTGGGGACTGGACTGGTCAGACCCGCTCAAGGGCAGGGAGCTGTTTCGTGAGTTCGGAGCGCGCTGGATCACAGAGCACCGGGTGGGGGAGCGGACCCGGGAGGAGTACCTAAGCCTGTGGCACCATCACATCGAGCCGTACCTCGGTCAGGTCGAGCTAGCTGAGTTGTCGACAGACACAATCCGGGGCTGGTGCGCTGCGCTGTTGCGCGACGGGCGGTCGGAGGACCGGACGGCCAAGGCGTACCGGCTGGTGAGGGCGGTCCTCAACACGGCGGTGGACGATGGACGGATCAAACGCAACCCGTGCCGGATCAAGGGCGCCGGGGAGTATCGGGCCGACGAGCGACCGACTGCGAGCGTCCGGCAGGTTTACGCGCTCGCCGAGCGTATGCCCGATCGGTTTCGAGTCCTGGTGCTGGCTGCGGCGTTCATCGGCCTGCGGTGGGGCGAGCTGATCGCACTGCGACGCTATGACGTCGACTTCACAGGCCGCGTGCTGCACGTGCGACGGCGCCTGGCACAGCTGAATAGAGGCGCCATTCAGTCCGGTCCGCCCAAGTCTGCAGCAGGGGTCCGGAGCGTCTCCCTGCCGGCCGTCCTCGTTGATGAGTTGCGCCGGCACATCGAGCAGTACGCGGGTCCAGGGCCTGAGGGTCTGGTGTTCCGGGGAGAGAAGGGCGCGGTGCTCCGCCGTGGGAACTTCGGCCGTCGCACGAAGTGGCCAGCGATGGTCGTGGCGGCCGGGCTCCCCGCCGGGTTCCACTTCCACGACCTCAGACACACGGGCAACCACCTGGCCGCAGGTTCGGGCGCAACCACGCGGGAGCTGATGCACCGGATGGGTCACGGCTCGATGCGCGCGGCGTTGATCTACCAGCACGCCACTAACGCCCGTGACCGCAGCATCGCGGACGCGCTGAGCGCGCTGGTCGAATCCGGTCGGACAGAGGACCCGGAGAGCAGTGACGACGGTGCGGACCAGACCGACGAGGACGGCGACGACGGGCGGCTGGTGCGCTGGTCCCGGTGGCGTAATGGCACATTAATGGCACGGATGGAGACGGCGGCCCTTCCCATGATCGGGACGGGCCGCCGTTTCGGCTGGTGGGGGCTGTGGAGCGGGCGACGGGAATCGAACCCGCATGGCCAGCTTGGAAGATCGGGCGGCGATCAATGTCCTGACCAGCGCTTATGCTGATCTGCGGGTTAGGCGGGTAGGTGACGTGAGTGACCGCTGTTGACCCCTGGTGACCATGACAAGGGGCACGCAGGGGGCACACGCTCGGCTCGGCATGGAAGTCTGCGTCTTGCCATCATGATGACCATGCACAGGACGACTTCCGCTGGCACCGCCTTGGGCCGTCCATGCTGAGTCTCGTGCTCGCCGTCCTCGCTGCGCTGGGTAACGCGACGGCATCAGTGCTGCAACGTAAAGCCAACCGGGACGAGCCGGTGGGGCAAGCCGCCGGCCTGGCGCTCTTCTGGCACCTAGTCCACCACCCGGCCTGGCTGGGGGGAGTCGCTGCGCTTGTCGTCGCGTTTCTGCTACAAGCCGCCGCGCTGGCCACCGGGCCGATCGTTGTGGTCCAGCCGATCCTTGTGCTGGAGTTGCCATTCACCCTGATACTGGCCAGCATGGTGTTCCGCAGTCGGCTCCATGCCCGGGAATGGACCGCCCGCCGAGCCGCCTACCTCGGGCTAGCCACAGGTATTGGTTTCGGGCTGGTTGCCGCCCTCGTCGCCGGAGTTGGGGCGGCCTACGGCGCAGCAGGCATCGGTGGCGTGTTCCGCGCGCCGCAGACCTATCTGGTGATCGTGTTCGGCCCGGGCTTCTTCTTCCTGCTGCAGAAGACCTTGCAAGCTGGTCCATTGGTTGCCTCCCAACCCGCGCTGACTGTGGTCGATCCCTTCGTCTCCGTTGCGTTTGGGATCGCGGTGTTCCACGAGCACCTCCGGACCGGCACATGGTTGATCCTCGCTCTGTTCGGTGCTGCGCTCATCATCGCCTGCACCGTGCTGTTGGCCCGTTCTCCTTTACTCCAGGGCTCGGAACGCACCGAATCGCCCACGGCTAGCTCTTGATCCGTCTCGCGAGCAACTTTCTGATTT
>DASYIL010000268.1:0-18154 GCA_035997545.1 Pseudonocardiaceae bacterium | reverse complement strand
GCCGCGCCGCAGCGGGACACCCCCAGTTTCCGCTGCGGCGCGGCAACCCGATCTTGGAGCGTCAGGCGACGACCCCGGGAGGACAGGTAGGCCTCGTCCCGCGCGTGTTCATGAGGAGCGTCCTCCCGGTGAATCAGTCACTGCCGGTGAGAACCCGGGTTACGCCCCGGGTTTACGCCTGAGGGAGATGGGTAACTGATGGCAACCACAGTCTTGTGTTTCTGGAGTGGGGGCCAGGCCGTGAAGGGCAGGCTCGGCGCCCTTCGAGGTGCCACCGAGCTGTAGAGGGGAGCTGGAGATGGTGATCACCCGCCACTCCGAGCACGGCAGGGCCGTTGTCCTCGGGCTGCTAGGTGCCGCGCCACGCTGCTGCCCACCAGCGCCATAGGTGCCTCCCGCCGTGCCAGCGGCCGGCGGCGCCGCGGACCTTCTACAACAGGGTCGTCGGCTGACTCTTTGCCGACTTTACGGTGCAACTCACTAACGAGGGAGTATAGAAATGAATATCGGCTTGATCGTTCTGGGGGCATTCGGCTTGGTGCTTTGTGGTGTGCTTATAGGAAGCACATTAAGCGAGAGATGGCTATGGATGCGAGCTAAACGGCAAGCGGAAATTCAGCGCTCATTAAATAGTCAATGGCAAGAGCTTCAGATCGCAAGGCAAGAGAACTACTTTGCCCGGGTCTCGTAGAGTTCGGGGCGCGCTGGGCTGCGCCCGCCTTGAGGGCCGCTTGCGCAACGAGTCGGCGCGACGCTCCATTATTATTAAGGGATGTCGATGACGACAAAGGTCGAGGAGGTGAAGCAGCAGGCTGAAAACCTTCTCCGCCGGTGGCCGCCCGCATCGAGCCGCTGCTGGCCACGGCGAGACGCTGCTGCTGGCCACGGTGAGACGGCGACCGGCCTACTGCGGCGGTCGCGGTAGGCGCGGGAACGCGTCACCTGCGCCGACAGCGCGCCGGACGCACCTGAAGAGCTCACTCTGACGGACGGTTCTCGACAGTGAAGTTTCCAATGTCGTGATCTTACTGGGCTGGTCGCAGGTTGGACCAGTGAGAGCTGGTCTCGGAACTCGTCGTGTGGGTGCTGCGGTTGACCTTCTCCCGAAGCACACACACGTCACCCAAATGGCAGGCGCATAGGGCCAGGCCGACCGGGTACCCAACCATTAGACAACAGTTCGAGGCGGACCCACCGAACGCAGGGTACGTCGGCGTTGATGATGGGGTGAGTCACAATGGCGAATCGGTCGGTCGGCCAGGATGACGGCGGGGGTGGCGTGAAGACCAAAAAGCGTGCCGCCCCCCTCCTACTCGAGGCCCACTTCCGGGGTTCCACCCTGGTGGTGCGACCGGGTGGAGACCTGACCTGCGAGGCCTACGAGCGGTTGCGGGATGGCCTGCTCAAGTACGCGGCCGAGGAACCCGCGGCGATCGTGGTGGACCTGGCCAGCATGCGGGCGGCCATTGCGTCGTTGCTGACGGTGTTCCCCACCGTGTGTGACCGCATCAGCCACTGGCCCGGAGTGCCACTTGTGCTGGCCGCGGCGCGACAACCGCTACGCACCTTGCTCGACTTCAGCGCCGTGCCTCGGTTCGTCCCGACCTACCGCAGCGTCAGGGAAGCTCTCGAGTGTCTCGACGCGGCACCCCGCCGTCGCCGGCGCCAAGTGCAACTGCCATACGACCCGGCTAGCGCGCGGCTAGCCAGACGGCTGGTCGAGCAGACTTGTTACGAGTGGGGAATTCCCGCAGTGGCCACCGACGCCGTGGTAGTTGCCTCGGAGCTGACTGACAACATGGTTTATCACGCGCGTTCGGACGGCTGGCTGCGCCTGGAGCTGCGCGGCAACATGCTCACCGTCGCAGTGGCCGATTCGGACCCGCGCCCACCCCGGCTGCGTGTGCCCGGCCTCGGCGCTGCCGGCGGCCGCGGCCTGGTACTCGTCGACAAGCTGAGCCGCAGCTGGGGAACCGAATCCCGGCGTCCTGACGGCAAGGTGGTCTGGGCGGTAATCAACGTTCCCTCACGGACGCAGACCCGCGGCCGCTTCAGCGGCACGCGCCCGGCCACCGCGCCATCGGCGGCCGCGGCCGGGTACTCGTCGACAAGCTGAGCTGCAGCTGGGAACCGAATTTTCCCACTACTCCCTGTTGGTTAGTGGCCTTCCCTGCGTCCCGGTGGGATGCCAGGTTTGTCCTTGACGGCCCGGCGCCCACTCCGGGAACCAAAGACCGTGGTTGCAGTCAGTTTACCCATCCCGCCCAGGAGTAAACCCGGTTCTCCACCGTGGCTGATTCACCAAGGGGCGGGGTAGTGGAAGAGGGTCGTCACGACGGCGGTGCAGCCCAGAACAAGGCGTTGAGCGTCGCGATGTCGCCAGCGACCAGGGCGGACTCGTACTGTTCGAACGTGGCGCGGACGTCCGCCACGACCGTCGGCCGGTTAACTACTACCTAGTCGGTGCACTCCGATGCCGAGGTCACCGCGTCGGTTTGGCGGCGACCTCTGGGAACCCGGCCTGCTCGGGGATCTTGGCGGCGACCGGTGCGTGCTCGTCGGGCATCTCCGCGGGCTCCGGTGTGCTGCCGAAGGAGAATGCCAGGCAGACCACCGCCGCGAGGAGGTAACCCAGTGCCGCGCCAGGACTGGCCGCCCAGGTCACCTTCTCGCCGTGGACCAGGCCGATGAACGACAGCGCCGCCCCAGCCACGCAGTACCCGGCCGCCCAGTAGTAGCGCTTGTCGATGATGAACGCCGCGATCGCGCCGAGCACCATGCCGGCCAGGATCGCTCCGCCGCCGAGGCTCTTCAGGCCGTCGTAGACGACACCCGCATTGGCCAGCGCTTCCCTACCGACCTTGGTCGCGCTGGTGCCCGCCGCATTCAGCACGTTGTCAATCTGGCCGGTCGCCCAGGCCGCGACGTTGGGTATCACCGCCAGGACAACGGCCACCGCGTGCGCCTTGGGTACCGAGACGAACGCCTGCGCGCCGATCAGCAGCCCGATGTAGAGCAGGATCGGCACGATGGCCGGGAGCGGGATCAGCGCGCCGAGCAGCTCGAACAGCCCCAAGAAGCACATTAGCGCGATCACTACGCCGGACGCCAGCGAGTACGTGGTCCGGCCGCCGGCCTCCTTCCAGCCTGGATGTCCGATGTAGACGGCGGGTGGGAATGGGCTGCCCAGCGCGGCGCCGACCACCGCGCCAGCGCCGTCGGCGAGCAGCACGCTGCGCAAGTTGTAGTTGTCTCCGGCGACCGCTGCGCTCTCCACGTTGGTCATGCCCTCGCAGAAGTTGTAAATGCCCAGCGGGATCGCGGTGGCCAGCAGTGGCGCTACCGCCGAGAGGCCGCTGATCAGCAGACCGATGTTGAGGGTCGGCAGGCTGATGGCGATATCCTTGGCCGCCGCGACCACGTCTGGTGCGGACATGTAGCCGCCGATCCAGGCGATCGCGGTGCCGACCAGCAGCGCGGCCAGCCCGATTGGAATGTTACCGGGCAGCTTCCGGCCGGTGAAGAAGCCGATCACGATGATGGCGAACACCGGCAGGGCGATCCACAGGGCTTCCCACATCTGCGCTGCCGGGCGCATCGAGATGAATGCGATCGAGATGCCGGCCAGTGTCCCGAGCAGCGCCGCCCGCGGGGTGAACTGGCGGATGTAGGGACCCACGAACGCGCCGATCAACACAATGAGCCCGATGATGAACGACCACGCCAGGCCGGCCTGCCAGGCTCGGATCGGGTCCCTTGTGCTTAGGAAGATCGGCAACATGATCACAAAGGTCACGATGAACATATGCGGCACGCTCGGGCCGTAGGGCATTGCGGTCACGTCGCTGCGGTTCTCCCGGCGGGCCAGCCGGCGGGCGAGGTAGGTGTAGTACCCGTTGCCGATTAACAGCTGGATCCCCAGCGCGGGCAGGATGATCCCGTACACCGCCGCCCGGGGGATCTGCACGACACCCACACACAGCGTGGTGAGCACTAGCACGTTGACCAGCACGTTGAACCCGAGACCGAACGCCGCGTTGAGGTCACCGCTGACCCACCAGGGCAGCCGCTCGGTCCCATCCTTGGCTTGGGTAGTCATTGATGATCAACTCCGTTCGCCGTCGGTGGCCGCGCTGGCCGTGGCGGGGCTGACTGCACTCAGCGCATCGAGGTAGGCCGCCGACGGGGCGACCCAACCGAAGATGCCGCCCTGAGCGGTGATCATCGCCAATCCGGCCTGCTGGAATTCCGGGAAGTAGGAGCCGACGCAGTCGGCGAGCACGAGGCATTCGTAGCCGCGGTCGTTGGCCTCCCGGACTGTAGTGTGCACGCACACCTCGGTGGTGGCGCCGGTGACGACCAGGCTGGTGATGCCGGCGGTCTGGAGCAGTTGGTGCAGGTCGGTGGCGTAGAACGAGCCCTTACCCGGCTTGTCGATCACGACCTCGCCGGGCAGCGGAGCGAGCTCGTCGACGATGCCGTGGCCGTACTCGCCGCGGATCAGGATCCGGCCCCGGGGGCCGACGTCGCCGATCCCCATCGTCGGACTGCCGCGGTTGAGCTTGGCCGGTGGGCAGTCGGCCAGGTCGGGGCGGTGGCCCTCGCGGGTGTGGATGACGGTCATCCCGGCCGCCCGGGTGGCCGCCAGCACCTGCCGCAGCGGTGGGATCACCGCCTGCAGCAAGCTCACATCGTTGCCCAACGTCTCGCCGAAACCCCCTGGCTCGACGAAGTCGCGCTGCATGTCGATGAGCAGCAGCGCGGTCCGCGCGGGGTTGAAGCCGAACGGGCCGGGATCGGCGAGCACGGTGACTTGGTCAGTGGGGAGATAGTCAGCCGGCATGGTGATCTCCCGTGGTGGTGGCGGCCAGCACCGCCTCGGAGGTGGCGACGCAGCCGAAGACCCCGCCCTGCATGGTCACCATCCGCAGCGCCGCGGTGTGGTTGCCCAGCTCGGTGGCCCCGGTGCAATCGGAGAGGATCAGGCACTCGTAGCCCCGGTCATTGGCCTCGCGCATGGTGGTGTGCACGCAGACGTCGGTGGTGATCCCGGTCAGCACGATGTGGGTGATGCTCTTGGTGCGCAGCACCAGGTCGAGCTGGGTGGCGTAGAACGCGCCCTTACCCGGCTTGTCGATCAGGACCTCGCCCGGCAGCGGCGCCACCTCGTCCACGATCTCCCAGCCCGGCTCGCCGCGGACCAGGATCCGGCCCTGCGGCCCGGGGCCGCCGATCTCGGCGCCGATCTGTGCCGAGCGCCACCGCTTGTTGGCCGGCAGATCGGGCGGCGACCGGACCCAGTCTGGCCAGCCGGATGACGGTACGGGTCATGTCGTCCTCCTCCTACGGGTCGATCAGCCGGGTTGCGACGGATAGCGGCAGGGGTTGTCGACTGTTCGCTGGTATGAGTCAACGTCGCCCCCGCTAGCTGGCGGCTCCATGAGACGTTTGACACGTTTCGAGGAACGGCTCGGAGAACGCGGGACCGATCAAGGTGATGCTGGCCGGTCGGCCGTCAGCGGTCCGCCCAGCCGGCACCGTGAGCGCGGCGAGATCGAGCAGATTGACGAACTGCGTGTAGCGGCCGAGTACGGTGTTGCGGCGCACCGGCTCCTCGGCGATCTCGTCCACGGTGAACGTGGTTGGCACGGTCGGCATGATCAGCAGCTCGGCGCGCTGCCAGAGCTGCTCGGTCCAGCGACGCAGCTCCTGCAGGCGGTGCCAGGCCCGGAAGGTGTCCACGGCATCGAACTGCCTGCCACCCTCGATCACCTGCCGGGTGATCGGCAGCACGTCCTCGGGATGCTCGGCGAGGAACTCCTCCAGCTCGGCCAGCCGCTCGGCCACCCACGGTCCGTGGTAAAGCAGCTCGCCCGCCTCGAGCAGCGGGGCGATGGTGGTCGGCGTGATCTCGCCGGCGTTCCCCTCGGCACGCGCCACGGCGGCGTCGAATGCGTCCCGCATCGCGTCATCGCCCTCGAAGTCCAATTCTGTCGGGACGGGCACGGCAAGCCGTGAGTGGCGATCGGCGCTATAACTCGCATTGCCACTCACGGGTCGTGACCACGGGTCCACGGGGTCGAAGCCCTTGACTACGTCCAACACCGTGGCGGCGTCCCCGACATCGGCGGCGAAGATGCTCACGCAGTCCAGCGACCGGCAGGCCGGCACCACGCCCGCCGCGCTGACCAGGCCGCGGGTCGGCTTGCAGCCGACGATCCCGTTCATCGCAGCCGGGACGCGTCCAGAGCCGGCGGTGTCGGTGCCCAGCGCGAAGGAGACCAGGCCGGCGGCCACCGCGACGGCCGAGCCGGAACTGGAACCGCCGGAGACCAGGCCGCCCCTGAACACGCTCTCGCAGGCGCCGTAGGGCGAGCGAGCGCCGGTCAGTCCGGTGGCGAACTGGTCCATGTTGGTCTTGCCGATCACGATGGCGCCGGCGTCGATCAGCCGCTGCACGCAGCTGGCGCTGTCGGTCGGTCGGTAGCTGAATGCTGGGCAGGCTGCCGTGGTGGCCAGGCCGGCCACATCGATGTTGTCCTTCACCGCGCACGGGACGCCGAACAGGGGCAGCCCCGCCGTCCCGCGCTCACGCTGGATCCGGTCCAGGTCCGCGGCCCGCCGGTGCAGCTCGCGCTCGGGCCAGCGAGAGATCCAGACCGCGTCCTCGCTGCGGGCCGCGATACGCTCCAGGACGAGATCGACGATCTGCTGCGGCCGTAACTGCTCCGTTGCGTAGGCGACCCGCAGCTCGCGAACCCCGATCGAGTGACTTTCGGAGCTTGCCACCGATGGTCCTGCTACGTAGCGCACTTTGTCGATTGTCGACCGAATGATGTCACCCGATGGTCGGGATTGTTACGTCCGCATTACGCGTGACGTGTCACCTGGGACCCAGTCAGGCGAAGAACGACCGGGCGCCGTGGTCGCCGAGCGCGGTCAGGACCGCGTCCACATCGCCGGCCGCCACGGCCTCAAACAGCCGCTGGTGTCTGCCGGTGTGCCTCGGCCTGCTCCAAGCGCAGCTCCGGTGGCAGCGGCCCGCTGCATCGCGTCGAGCCGGTTGGCCAGCTCCGCCAGCGCCAGCGGGTCGGGCACCGGCGGCGCGGTCTGCACCGCGAACCGTTCGAGCACCTCGCGGAGGCTGAACAGCTCGTCGACGTCCCGCGGCGACAGCTCGGTAACCCGCACACCACGTCGCGGCAGATGCTCGACCAACCCCTGCTGACCGAGCAGCCGCAGCGTCTCCCGCAGCGGAGCCCTGCTGGTGCCGAACCGCCGGGTGAGCTGCTCCTCGATCAGCCGCTCGCCGGGCACCAGCGCGCCGCTGAGGATCTCGCTGCGCAGCCGTTGGACTGCTAGCTCGACCAGGCTGGCCGGCGCCAGGACGTCGTTCGCGACGAGCGCGGGCTGAGCTGGCACGGCGGCCTCCCTCGTCGCGGCGGGCACGTCGCCCGTGCTCCACAGTGCCAGACATGGCCAGCGGCATCTCCCCGCGCACCCTTAACGGGCGGTGTGGCGCTCCTCCTGCCCACTGTGCCGTCTCGACTCATCACACCGTCCGGGGGATCTATGATGATCGGTTGTGGAGGACGATGTGCGCGATGACGCTCTCGACGTGTTGCGGGTCACGTTGGTGTGGCGGTTGACCGAGGGTCGTTGGCGGATGGTCGCGCAGGCGGCGGATGCGTTGGCCGCAGCGCTGGCTGCCGGCGACGATGCGGCGTGCCGGGCGGCGGTGCATGACCTGGCGCTGGCCGGTCCGGTGCGGGCGGTCAGCGCCGAGAACCCCCCGACGGAGCCAGCGCCGGATCCGGTGCGGGAACGGGTCAACGAGCTGATCCACACTTTGGGCAGGCAGGACACCGATGGCAACGCCGCTGGCGCTTCAGGCTGACGCGCTCGTCGTGCACCTGTTCGTCGCCGTGAACGGCGAGCAACCGACCTCCGACCGCCAGTACTTATTCGATGTATGGCGGGTCTGCGGGGACAAGCTCGGCATGACCGAGCCGCTCTCGGTGAGCGGGTTGGGGCTCAACCCGCCAGCCGACTGGGAGCGCAGCACGCAGCGGTCCCAGCTGTTAGCAGGGAGAAGCCTGCCACGGCCAGGTGGGCCGCCGACACCTTACGTGCAGGAGGCGCTGCTGCGTCGGGAACACGACACGTTCTGCATCACGGTGATGCGCGAGCTGGCGCCAGCAGACGGGAAGAGCTGGACGGACCTGGACACCGACTGGTCGGACGCCATCGGTGCGCTCACCCGGTCGCCGGGTGTGATCGGCTCGGCCCGACTGTACTTGGCGCGGCTGGTGGCGCCAGGCTCGCCGACGCCGGATGTGAGGTTGACGGCGGCGGTGCGGGCGCGGTGCCCGGCGCATCCGAAGGCCGGTGCGTGGTGGGAGCGGGGAGTCGTGGTCCCGCGGGGGTTCGCCGTGTGGGAGGCCTCGTCGCCGGAGGATGACCGTGACGAGCGGAGGATCGTCGTGGTGGCCGCGGAGAACCAGGATGCTGCGTTGAGCGCCTGGACCTGGGTCGTCGGTGGTGATCGGTCGCTGCCCCGGTTTGGGCAGTACCTGCTGCACGCGGCGAAGCTGCGCTACCAGCGTCGGATCTGGTGGAGCGCTGAGCGGGGCTTCCGGCAGGCCCGGCAGGAGGCGGACAAGACCGTCCAGAAGCTGTTGGCCCTCGTCGCGCCGCAACAGCCCCAGCCACGACGGCGCGAGCCGAGTCAAGCGGAGCTGGTGGCGGCGTCGCGAGAGCTGGTGTCGTTGCAGGCGGGTGAGCTGGGTTTGGTGCAGACCTCGACCAGCCTGCGGGAGATGCATCGCACGGTGGACATTGCCTCCGCCAACCTCACCGCACTGAGTGAGAACGGTCAGCTGGATGGCCTGTTCGCCGACGACCGGTCGCTGGCAGCGTGGTTCGGGCAGCAGTTGGATGACGACGCGACCTACCTCGAGGCGGCGCGGGAACGGGTCACCCAGGTCGGCGGCTTGACCGACCAACTGGTGCAGCGTGTCCAGCAACGTCGCCAGGAGAGATTCAACCTGGGGTTGACCGGAGTGATCGGCGCGATCTTGATGGTGTTGGCGGCGATCCAGTCGCTGCAGTACACCGTGCCGCTGCCGCCGCTGGTCAAGCCGGCAGTGATCACGACGCTCGGTGCGGCGGCGCTGCTTGCCTCACTTGTGGTGCTGCGATTCGCAGTCTCGGACCGGCGCTGGCCGCTGGCGCTGGTCTGGGTCGGCTTCGGCGCGACCACGGCCGCCGCGACATGGATCGGGGTATCCGCGTTCGCGGGCGCGACCACGGTCGCCGGGACATGGCTGTGGGCAGGTGCCGGCTTCGTTGTTGGAGTGGCTGCCGCGGTGCTGGTCACCCCGGTGTAAAGAGGGATTGTCGACTCGGTCGCGCTGCACCACTCCGAGGTTCCCTAGCCGTCCGACCAGCCACGGATCCATCGGCTCGGACGCGGCCACCGCGGCGTGCAGCACTCTAATGGCCTCGTTGAGCTCAGCCGGCCGTTGATGCACAGCATCGATGTGTCTCGCTGAGCCCGCCATCGGCCAGCCGTTATAGGTTGCTGTCCCGGGGTTCACCGTCATCTCTCGTCAACTTCTGGGCTACCGCTGTTCACCTTCAGGAAGCAGTGTCCCTTTCCTGAAATCAGTCGTTACGTGGAACAACATAGCTACGCTCGGTTTCGGTGCCGGACGGTGACGCAGCCGGTAGCTTCGTGGAAGCTTCCTTCAAGTGACGTGGGGTTGCGATGGCCGAGAGCGAGAACCCCGAGAGCGAGAACCGATGGGTCGCCCGGTTGACGCCCACCGTGAGCAGCAGCATCGACGTCCTGCTTGCCCTGCCCATGGGGATGGACGTGTGGGAGCGCCACGGCGACGTCTTGGTGGTCGGGGCAAGCGAGGCACAACTGTCGGAATTGGAACGCCGCCGGCTGGCTCACGTCGAGCGACTGTCCACCCAAGCAGAGTTCGAGGCGCGGGCCCAGGGTCGCGCTGCCCGTGACGATGGAGGTAAGTCGGAATGAGCGTGATCGTAAAGGTGACGTCGGCCAGTCCGCGGGCGCCGTTGGCACAGCTGCTGACTGTCCCTTTGGGGCTCGACGTCTGGGAAGTCAGAGCTGATCACCTGGTGCTGCAAGCGACCGAGGCCCAGGTTGAGCGGCTGGTGCACATGGGTTACGGCGTCGAGCAACTACACGAGACGGAGTCGTACCTGTCAACCTTCGCCACCGAGGAGGCCGTCGACGGCTATCACTCAAGTGAGACCCTGGAGGCGGACCTGCGGCGGTTGGCTGAGGACAACTTCGAGATCGCCGAGCTGCACGAGATCGGCCGCAGCGTGGAGAACCGCCCGATCTGGGCGTTGCGGTTGGGGGAGCGTCGCGGCAGCACCCTCAAGATGGCCTTCCTGGGTTGCCATCACGCCCGCGAGTGGATCGCCGTCGAGGTGCCATACCTGCTGGCGGAGCATCTGGTCACCAACGCCACGACCAACCCGGTGCAGCAGTGGTTCCACAAAGGGGAGATCTGGGTGGCCCCCATGGTGAACCCGGACGGGCATGAGTACACCCGTACCGGGGAACGGCTGTGGCGGAAAAACAGGCGCCGAAATCCGGACGGCAGCATCGGCGTTGACCCTAACCGGAACTATGGCTACATGTGGGGTATCCTCAACCGCAGCACGTCAAGTCACGTCCCCCGGGATGACACATACGTGGGGCCACGGGCATTCTCCGAGCCGGAGGTTCGGGCAGTTCGTAACCTCGTGGCTCGTGAACTGTTTGCTGGCATGCTCACCTACCACAGCTATTCGCAACTGATCCTGTTCCCCTGGGGGTACACCTCCGATCCCATTGTCGACCCCACCGACCACCGCGAGATGAAGGAGCTCGCCAACGATATGCAGCGACTGATCAATCAGGTGCACGGCGAAACGTACACCGCCGAGCAGTCGTCGCAGCTGTATCCCACGGCCGGAGACACGACCGACTGGACCTACGGCGAGTACGACATTCCATCGTTCACCATCGAGCTGCGCCCCCAGACCCAGGCCGAAGGCGGATTCATACTGCCGTCAAGCCAAATACGGCCAACCTGGGAAGAGAACCGGCCCGCGGCCCTACAGTTTATCCATCACGTCTTCGACAAACCTGCCGCAGCGTGAGCTATACGCATTGGATGGCTTTGGATGGCTGCACTCGGGATCGAGGCTGCGTCTTATCCGTGAATGGGCCGCCCGCCCGGCTGCCGCTGCTGGGGGGTGGGCAGCCGGGCGAGTTGCCCCCGGCTGCCGCGAGGCGGTCCGCCGAGTGGACCGCGACGCTACGGCTACCATTGGAGCCCGGTCACCCCGCCATCAGGGTGGCATACAGTCACCGAACGTTCGTCATGTATCGCATGAGGGGGTACCTACTCCCCAACGTGCGGTGAACGGCGCCCGGGCAACCTGAGTGGTGACAAGGGCAGCGTCAGGCGCTAGGGACTGGTACGCCCGTACTGGGGTGATCGCCGCTCGCGCCCTCCGATCGACCACTGATCGCGGACCGGATTCGTCAAGTGGTGCGATGACACTAAAGCGTGTATTCTCCACCCGAGTGAGTTACGGCGTATCTAGCTCTCTGTTACTGCGTGGTCTCGAACTGCGCAGCCGAGCACCTGGAGGCTGAGATGACCCCCATCCGCACCATCACATCCGCTCGTACCGATTTCTCCGGCGGGGACGACGGCGGTGTCGAGATCGGTGGGCACGGGGTGCGGGACGGCTGAGCTCTCCCAGCCGCCCGGTCCATAGATAGTGCACTTGGGTCGGGGATCCAGGCGCATCAGATGCACCCCTTTAACGTCGTTCATGGTGGAGGACCGTGTGCAGGCGAGATTGCGCCCGTCGGATGTCTTGTTGTCGCGCGGGCGAGTCGTGGCATCGGGCGCCTTCGTTGCTGCCCTAGCGCTAGCCGCCGGGGTGGCCGGGATCGCCGCGCTGCGCGCCACTCCTGTCACGCTCGATCTGGGCACCCTGCTCGGGGGCGTCGCGCTGGCGGCGGCATTCGGGGTCGCCCGGAGCTTGGCGATCGAGGTCGCCGTCCGCCGCGACACCGCGCGGATCACTCCCACCGAGATCCCACTGGTGATCGGCCTGCTGTTCCTGCCTGGCCCAGTCGTGCTGGCGGCCTATGTGGGTGTGTTGGTCATCGCCCGGCTCATCCGCCGGGACCCCTGGTCCAAGCTGCTGTTCAACGTCTCCTACCCGGCCCTCACTGTCGCGGTCACCGACTTGTTGGCCCGCCAGGTCGTCAAGCCGATGTGGCCCTGGATGCCGCCGTGGAGCGCGGTACTTGCCGGGTTCGTCATCGCACACGCCATCACCTCCTGTCTCACCTGGATCTTCTTCGTGTTGCTGGACCGCCGACGTCCCGGCGAGAGCGCGCGCCCTGTGGTGCACGTCTACCTCCTCGGTCTGCTCAATGCCGGGCTCGGGCTCGCTGCCGCGGAAATGGTGCAGAGGGTCCCCTGGGGTGCCCTGTTGGTAGGCCTGCTCACGGTGACCATCGCCGCGGTGTACCGCGCCTACTACGGGCTGCTCCGCGATCAGCGTGATCTCGGGGTGCTCAACGACCTCAGCCTGCGGGTGGCGGCGATCGGGCGGGGTGGGGACGACGAGGCGCCAGAACTGGACGAGGGTGGCTGGGGCACCGCCATGGAACTGGCCCGCGAGCAGCTCAACGCCACCCGTGTCGTGTTGCACCGGATATCGGTGCAGGGCGCGCCGCACACCGTCGTCGCCGGTCATCCCTTGCCGCGCCCGCTGTCGCAGGCTGACGTCGTCGCCGTGGCGCCGGTAAACCCGCAGGCCGGCACCGTGCAGGTGGTGCGCTTGGTGGGCAGCAGCGCGGACCCGGTCATTGCCGACGCGCTGATCGTCAGGGCAGCCTCGGAGGTGTTGGTGGCCCCGCTGTGGGCCGCCGGCCGGCTGCTGGGCGTCATCGAGGTGCATGACCGGCAGAGTCGCCTGGTCGGCTTCGGGAAAGCCGACGTGCGGTTGGTCGAGACGCTGGCCAGCCATCTCACTACCGCGCTGGACAATCGCCGGCTGCTCGCCCAGCTACGGCACGACGCCTACCATGACAGCCTCACCAACCTGCGTAGTCGGCTCGGTTTCCGGGAGGCCGCGACCGAGATCCTGCGACGGGATTCGACGCCCTGCGCCGTGATCGTCGTCTCCCTCGAACTGCTGTCGTCGGTGAACGATGCGCTGGGCCACATCTGGGGCAACCGAATCGTCCTGGGTGCGGGCGACCGGCTGCGCCACACCCTGCCGGACAGGGTGCTCACCGCCCGGCTCGAGGGGGAAATCTTCGCCGCGCTGCTGGTCGATGTCGGCTCTCATCAGGCGCTGCAGGTGGCCGAGCAGGTGCAGGCGGCGCTGAGCCAGCCGTACCCGGTCGACAAGGTCGCTGTGGAGTGCAGCGCAGTGATCGGCGTGGCGCTCACCGGGATCGAGCCCACTCGGGATGCGGACGTCCTGCTGCAGCGTGCCGATGTCGCTTTGCACGCCGCCCGCGGCGGCGACGAGACCGTCCGCAGCTACGTACCCAGCATGGGTCAGATCCTGCTGCGCCGTTTCCAGCTGGTCACGCAGTTCCGCCACGCGCTGGACACTGGGCAGATCGATGTGCACTACCAGCCCCAGCTGGCGCTGGTCACCCGCCAGGTGATCGGGGTAGAGGCGCTGGCGCGCTGGCACCATCCGGAATTCGGGAGGCTCGACCCGGAAGAGTGGGTCACCGTCGTCGAGGCCACCGGTTTGATCGACGCACTCACCGAGTTCGTGCTCGACCGTTCGCTACAGCAGTGCCGTAGCTGGCTGGATCGCGGGATGTCACTGTCAGTGGCGGTCAATCTCTCGGTGCATAACCTGGCGGACACCGAGTTCCCCAGCCGGGTGGCCGACGCCCTGGCGCGGCACCGGGTCCCCCCCGCGCTGCTGGGTCTGGAGCTCACCGAGTCGGCAGTGATGAGCGATCCGGAGCGCGCAGTGCCGGTGCTACGCGGACTGCACGGTCTGGGCGTCCGCATCGCGGTGGACGACTTCGGTACCGGATACTCGTCGCTGGCCTACCTGCGGCGCCTCCCGGTGGACGAGCTCAAGATCGACAAGAGTTTCGTGTGCGGGCTGGCGAGTGACCTCGGCGACCTCGCGGTGGTTCGCGCCATCATCGACCTCGGCCACTCCCTCGGGTTGATCGTCGTCGCGGAAGGCGTCGAGCAGGATGCCACCCGGGACCAGTTGGTGGAGATGGGCTGCGATGTCGCGCAGGGCTTCCTCATCTCCCGCCCGCTCGAGGCGGACCGGTTCGACGCCTGGTTGGCCACCCGCACCGTCCGCGCCCCGGGAGTGCATGACGAGACTGTGCTCACTCTGGTCCGGTGACCGCTGCGCCGGGTTTCACGGACCGGACCGGTGTTGTGTACAGTTGGCGGCGCTTGAGTGCCGTTCCCCTAGCTCAGGCGGCTCCAAGGGCTCAGACGGCTCCGATAGGTAGGTCAGACGGCTCCGATAGGTCAGACGGTCCCAATAGCTCAGACGGCCCCAATAGCTCAGACGGCAGAGCGTCTCCATGGTAAGGAGAAGGTCTACGGTTCGATTCCGTATTGGGGCTCGGCGAATGGTCCTGGTCGCATGATCGGGTTCTGCGGTCGGCTCGTGGGGAAGTTCTCCCGCCAGGCGGTGTAGCTCAGTCGGAAGAGCAAGCGGCTCATAATCGCTGTGTCGCCGGTTCGAGTCCGGCCACCGCTACCATCGGCCCGGTGCGCAGGCGCCGACCGCGGCAGGCACCGCCTGCAGTCGATGCCCAACTGCAGAAGATGACAGTTCGTGAGAGAGAGGCACTGTGGCCGCCACCGACATCCGGCCCAAGATCACGTTGGCGTGCGAGGAGTGCAAGCACCGCAACTACATCACCAAGAAGAACCGGCGCAACGACCCCGACCGGCTCACCATCCGCAAGTACTGCCCGAACTGCAACAAGCACCGCGCGCACCGCGAGACCCGCTGAGGGTCCCCGACAGCCGCTGGAGCCCTGCTGACGGGGGCCCGGGTAGCCTGCGCTGATGGCACTCGACCCCTCCTTCGTCGGGAGGTCCTACCCCGCGGCCGGTACTTATCAGGTGGGACGCGAGAAGATCCGGGAGTTCGCCGAGGCCATCGGGGACGGCGACGCGCTCTACCGAGATCCCAGCGCGGCCCGATCCTGCGGATACCCCGATGTGATCGCCCCACCCACCTTTGCGATCATCCTGTCCCTCCGAGCGCAACAGGCGTTGATCTCCGATCCCGAGCTAGGTCTGGACTACAGCCGGGTGGTGCACGGTGACCAGGCGTTCATCCATCACCGGCCGATCCGGGCCGGGGACGAGCTGGCCGCCACGTTGCATGTCGACGGTGTTCGCACCATGGGAGGCAACGACATGCTCACGGTGCGTTGCGAGATCACCGACGGCGCGGGTGACCCGGTGACCACGGCCCGGTCCATGCTGGTCGTCCGAGGCTCAGACGGCGGGGGTTCAGACGGCGGGGGTTCAGACGGTCGGTGTTCAGACGGCCGGGCTCCAGACGGCCGGGCTTCAGACGGGGAGCGGGACCGGTGACCCTGCGTTGCCGCACCGAGGTCGCCGAAGGCGACGAGCTGCCTGGACTGCACGTCCGCGTTACCCGAGCTGGGCTGGTCCGCTACGCCGGAGCCTCGGGCGACTTCAACCCCATCCACTGGAACGAACGGGTCGCTCGGGAGGTCGGGTTACCTGACGTCGTCGCACACGGGATGCTCACCATGGCGCTGGCCAGCCGCCTGGTGACGGCCTGGGCTGGTGACCCGGGCGCCGTCGTCGCGTTCGCAGTGCGCTTCACCCGGCCGGTCGTGGTGCCCGATGACGCCGAAGGGACGCTTGTGGAACTCTCCGGCAAGGTGGCGCAGCGGCGCGACGACGGCACCGTCCTGATCACGATCACCGCCCGCGCCGCCGGCCAAACCGTCCTGGGCAAGGCCACCGCCACCGTCGCCCTAGCCTGAGCCTCCGCCGCCAGCTCATTCAGGGGCTGAGCAGGGTAACTGGCACCTGAATAACCGCGTGGAACCCGGCTGAATCCGGGGCAGCGCTAGTTTCGGGCTAGTGGACCTCGGCGAGTAAATTGGCCAGACGGGTGATGCCGGTGCGTAGGTCGTTGTCGGATAGGGCGTAGGACAGGCGGAAGTAGCCGGGGGTGCCGAAGGCCTCGCCGGGCACCACTGCCACGTCAGCGTGCTCCAACACGGCCGTGGCCAGGTCGATGCTGGTCCGCACCGTGGTGCCACGCAGCGAGCGGCCCAGCAGACCCTTCACCGAGGGGTAGACGTAGAACGCGCCGTGCGGTACCGGGCAGGTCACCCCCTCGATGCCGGACAGCAGCTCGACGATGGTACACCGCCTGCGGTCGAAGGCTTCCCGCATCTTGGCCACTGCGTCCAGCGGCCCGGATACCGCGGCCAGGGCGGCGCGCTGCGCCACGTTGCAGACATTCGAACACAGGTGCGACTGCAGGTTCGCCGCCGCTGTCACCACATCGGACGGGCCAACCAGCCAGCCGACCCGCCATCCGGTCATCGCGTAGGTCTTGGCCACGCCGTTGACCACCACGCAACGCTGCGCCAGCTCGGGCACCGCGACCGGCATCGAGAGCGCCTGGGCACCGTCATAAACCAGATGCTCGTAGATCTCGTCGGTGACTACCCACAGCCCGTGCTCGGCGGCCCAGCGCCCGACCTCGACAACCAGCTCCGGGGGTGCCACTGCTCCGGACGGGTTGGACGGGGAGCACCACAGCAGGATCTTCGTGCGTTCGGTGCGGGCGGCGTCAAGTTGCTCGACGCTGGGCAGGTAGCCGTGGTGCTCGTCGGTGTGCACCACTACCGGGACGCCGCCAGCCAGCGCGATCGCCTCCGGATAGGTCGTCCAGTAGGGCGCCGGTAGCAGCACCTCGTCGCCTGGGTCGATCAACGTGGCGAACGCTTGATACACGGCCTGCTTACCACCGTTGGTGATGAGCACTTGGCCTGGTTCGATCGAGTAGCCGGAGTCCCTCGCGGTCTTGGCCGCGACGGCCTGCCGCAGGCCAGGTAGGCCTGCGGCAGGGGTGTAGCGGTGGTTGGCCGGATCCGTGCAGGCTGCGACCGCGGCCTGCACGATCTCCGAAGGCGTCGGGAAGTCGGGCTCTCCGGCGCCGAAGCCGATCACTGGGCGACCCGCTGCGCGCAGCGCCTTCGCCTTCGAGTCCACCGCGAGGGTGGCTGACTCGCAGATACCGCCGACCCGGGCGGAGACGCGTCGGGTCCCGGTGCGTTCGGGGGCCGTCATGCCCGCATCGTCTCACAGCTGCCCAAACCGTTGCCCTGGACTGTTGCCAGGGACTGGGTCTCTGGATTGGGGTCCTAGACTGGGCAGCTGGAGTGCATCGGGTCGAGTGGCCTACACTCTGGTTCCTGGGTTACCAGCGGATCAAATCGTGCCCGGTGATGGCCGCGGCCCGGGCGATCTAGTGGTGCCCGGCAGGTGGCGTCCCGGGACGCCCGGTAATAGGGGTGTAGCTCAACTGGTAGAGCAGCGGTCTCCAAAACCGCAGGTTGCAGGTTCAAGTCCTGTCGCCCCTGCGTTGACCTGAACGGCGATGACCACACCGCCAGACGGCACGGCGAAGCGGAGGATCACAAGCGTGAGCGACGATCGCACCCACGAGACGGAGGAGGAGCGGGCCGAGGCGTCACCCGACGCTAGGCAACTGGCCTCTGCCGCTTCCGTGCGCCGGGAGCGGTCCACCGGCCGGCCCATCGCGGCGCAGCGGTCCGGGGTCGCCGGCAAGGACCGCCCGACCAGTCCTCGTGGCGCTACCCAGACCAGGGTGTCTCCGCCGGCCCGGCTGATCCACTTCCTCCGGGAGGTCGTGTCTGAGCTCCGCAAGGTCATCTGGCCAAGCCGTCGGGAGTTGGTGGTCTACACCATGGTCGTGCTGGTCTTCGTCAGCTTCATGGTGGCATTGGTGGCGCTGTTGGACATGGGGTTGGGCAGAGTCGTGCTCAGCGTGTTCGGCTGACGCGCGACCACCA
>DASYIL010000267.1:0-24141 GCA_035997545.1 Pseudonocardiaceae bacterium | reverse complement strand
GACGTGCCGTTGTCGGACACCACGTTAGCCGAGCTGGACCACTACATGGCCATGTTCCCACCGGTCCGAGTCACCCTGCCCTGGGAAGAAGCGGACGGAACACCCACCACAGTGGATCTCGTCATGACCGACGAGGGCGGCCGGGCCTGGTGGCGGCAAACCTTCAACCGGGAATGGTGGAAACCGGCTCTCGACCGGGCCGGGGTCGAGAACGCCACGCGTGCAGATGGCACACACGCACTGCGGCACTACTACGCCTCAGCACTGCTGGAGGGCGGCGTGAGCATCAAGGCCGTGTCTGAGTACCTGGGTCACGCCGATCCGGGCTTCACTCTGCGGACGTACACGCACCTGATGCCGGCCAGCCACGATCGGAGCCGGCGGGTGATCGATTCGCGAATCGGGCGGTCCGACGGCCTGGAGACGGCCTGTGAACCTGTTGATCAGGAAAATCACAGTTCAGAGGGGGTGCGGGTTAGAAGCGGTAATAGAGGAAGGGACTGAATGTGCCGGTGGCGACGAGTAGCGCGGAGTAGAGCAGGCCGACGGTCATCACGCCGACCCGTAGCATGGTGGCAGGCTTGGACCGCACCGATTCGAGATAGCGGCCGGTGATCGGGCGAGCCGGCAGCAGGAACACCAGAGCTGCCAGCAGCAGGATCGCCAGTCGCTGGTTGGTCAGCGAGGCACTCACGACGTCGGTCAACCCGGCGAAGTCGGGGATCGCCATGTGCTGCAGGAAGACCAGCGCCGTGCCGAGGTTCGGCGCTCGAAACAGCACCCAGCCGACCACCACGATGAGCAGGGTCAGCGCCCGACGCGCTGCCCAACGCCCCGGCTCGGTCGCCGCAACGGCCCACCCGTGACGGCGCTCGATCACCAGTACCGTGCCGTGGTAGAGCCCCCAGATGAGGAAGGTCCAGCTCGCACCGTGCCAGAGCCCGGCGAGCGCGAACACGATCCACAGGTTGCGGTAGGTGGTCCGAACTCCCTGCCGGTTTCCCCCGAGCGGGATATACACGTAGTCGCGAAACCATCGGGACAGCGACATGTGCCAGCGTCGCCAGAACTCGGTGATGCTCGCTGACGAGTACGGGCGCGCGAAGTTCTCCGGCAGCGTGAACCCGACCATTCGACCTAGCCCGATGGCCATATCCGAATACCCGGAAAAGTCGAAGTACAGCTGCAAGGTGTAACCGATCGCGCCCAACCAGGCGATCGTGGTGGTCATCTGGTCGGCTGGCGTGCTGAAGCACGCGTCCACCATGGGCGCAAGCGAGTCCGCGATCACGACCTTCTTCGTCAGACCGAGGGCGAAACGGGGGAATCCAGCGGCAATGTCGTCCAGCCGGTGGCTGCGCGGTTGCGACAGCTGGTCGGCAATCTCCCGATAGCGAACGATCGGCCCCGCGACGAGCTGGGGAAACATCGCGATGTAGGCGATGAACGCGACTGGATCGCGCAGCGCCGGCCGTTCACCGCGGTAGACGTCCACCACGTAGGAGATGTGGTGGAACGTGTAGAAAGAGATCCCGATCGGCAATGCGAGCTCGACGACCGGTAGGTCGAGCCCCGTGAGCGACGCCAGCCCGGCAGCCTGCGTGCTGGCGAAGCCGGCGTACTTCCACACGATCAGCGCTGCGACGTCGAAGGCGATGACGCCGCACAGCCACCGGCGCCGCCGCCGCGGCTCGAGGTTCCAATCGTCGGGCTCCAACGCCAGGCCCACCAGGTAGTTGACGACCATGCAGGCCAGCAGCAACAGCGTCGTCGGGCCCGCCCCAATCGCGTAGAAGACCAGGCTGGCGGTCGCCACGATGCCATTGCGCCAGCCCCGGGGTGCGATCAACACGGCCGTGAGCACGGTCGGCATGAAGTACCACAGGAACACTGGGCTGGCGAAGGACATGGCGGCCGCGCAGCCTAGCCGAGGGGGACCGCGCCGACACCCACCGAGGGCGCGGAACCTGCTACCGGGCGGCTCGGCCAGCTGGCGGCGGCGAAACGGCTGAGCAGGTCACGGCCGCTCGACGACTACCGGGACATGTTCCTGATCACCGACGCGGACTCCATAATCACTGTCCCACATGCCTCAGGCGGCAGCGCAGGACGAGCAGCGCGCGTGCCGCGACGCGCAGC
The DNA here is from genome assembly GCA_035997545.1 of Pseudonocardiaceae bacterium. Classification (GTDB taxonomy): domain Bacteria; phylum Actinomycetota; class Actinomycetes; order Mycobacteriales; family Pseudonocardiaceae. Next base: position 22,002 of record DASYIL010000267.1, on the reverse strand, counting down.
CGGGCGTCGGGTTTGGCGTGGCTTTGCCTGCGTCGGGCCTTGGCGAGCAGCGGGTCGGCAGTATCGACCACGATCTCCCAGGTCCGACCGTATGCCTGGTCGGGCAAGGTGAACATGGTCGACTGATGGTGGGCGTTGATCAGCAGCAGGAACGAGTCGTCGGTGATCCGCTCCCCCAGGGCGTCGCGCTCGGGGATGCCCTGGCCGTTGAGGAAGATCGCGATCGCGTTGGCGATGCCGCCGTTCCAGTCCTTGTCGCTCATCTGCTGGCCGTCCGGGCGCAGCCAGGCGATGTCCTCGATGTTGGACCCCCGGATCGGGCGGCCCTGGAAGAATCGACGGCGGCGGAACACCGGGTGCGCGGCGCGCAATTTGGCGAGCGCAGCGATGAAATCGGTCAGCACGTCGTGCAGGCGGGCGTCTTTCCAGTCGACCCAGCTGATCTCGTTGTCCTGGCAGTAGACGTTGTTGTTGCCGTCTTGACTGCGCCCCAGTTCGTCGCCGTGCGCGATCATGGGTACGCCCTGGGAAAGCATGAGGGTGGCCAGCAGGTTGCGCTTCTGGCGTTCCCGCAGCGTGATCACGGCACCGTCGTCGGTCGGCCCCTCCACCCCGTGGTTCCACGACCGGTTGTGGCTCTCGCCGTCCAAGTTGCCCTCCCCGTTGGCGTCGTTGTGCTTATCGTTGTAGGAGACCAGGTCGGTCAGGGTGAACCCGTCGTGCGCGGTCACGAAGTTGATCGACGCGTGGGGCCGGCGGCCGTTGGCCTCGTAGAGGTCCGATGAGCCGGTGAACCGGGACGCGAACTCCGCAAGGCTGTCCGGCTCGCCGCGCCAGAAGTCGCGCACGGTGTCGCGGAACTTGCCGTTCCACTCCGTCCACAGCGGCGGGAAGCCGCCTACCTGGTAGCCGCCCTCTCCGACGTCCCACGGCTCGGCGATCAGCTTCACCTGGCTGACCACCGGATCCTGGTTGACCAGATCGAAGAACGCCGCGAGCCGGTCGACCTCGTGGAACTCACGGGCCAGCGCCGCGGCGAGGTCGAATCGGAATCCGTCGACGTGCATATCCAAGACCCAGTACCGCAGCGAGTCCATGATCAATCGCAGCGACTCGTGGTGGCGCACGTTGAGGCTGTTGCCAGTGCCGGTGGTGTCGTAGTAGTGCTCGAGGTCACCCTCCACCAGCCGGTAGTAGGCAGCGTTGTCGATGCCCCGGAAAGACAGCGTGGGCCCGAGGTGGTTGCCCTCGGCGGTGTGGTTGTAGACCACGTCGAGGATGACCTCGATGCCGGCCCGGTGCAGCTCCCTGACCATGGTCTTGAACTCCTGCACCTGCTCCCCCCGGGTACCGAAGCAGGCGTAGTCGTTGTGCGGGGCGAAGAAGCCGATCGTGTTGTAGCCCCAGTAGTTGCGGAGGCCGCGCTGCGCGAGGGTGGAGTCGTGTACGAACTGGTGCACCGGCATGAGCTCGACGGCGGTCACCCCGAGCTGCTGGAAATGGGAGATCATCGCGGGATGGGCCAGGCCGGCGTAGCTGCCTCGGACGTCGGCGGGAATCCGAGGATGGCGCATCGTCATGCCCTTGACGTGCGCCTCATAGATCACCGTCTGGTGGGTGGGGACCTGCAACGGCCGGTCGTTGACCCAGTCGAAGAACGGGTTGATGACCACGGACTTCATGGCGTACGGGGCCGAATCGGCGTTGTTGGCCGACCTCGGCTGGCTGAACTGGTAGGAGAACAGCGACTCGTTCCACTTGATATGCCCGTCGATCGCCTTGGCGTAGGGGTCCAGCAGCAGCTTGTGCGGGTTGCACCGCTGCCCGGCCGCCGGTTCGTAGGGCCCGTGCACGCGGTAGCCGTACCGTTGACCAGGGCCGACCCGGGGGAGGTAGCCGTGCCAGACCAGGCCGTCGCGTTCCGGCAGCGGCAGCCGGATCTCGGCGTCGTTGTCGTCGAATAGGCACAGCTCGATCCGCCACGCCACCTCGGAGAAGATCGCGAAGTTCGTGCCGCCACCATCGTAGGTGGCACCCAACGGGTAGGGCGAGCCGGGCCAGATGTGCACGCGAACCTCCAGCAGAGTCCCCCACGGTGTCGCCAGCCAGCCGCCGCCACCAGGCGATAAGCCTGTCTACCGTCCGCGGGTGGCGACCGCCACCGCAGGAGTGACCGCATTTTAGTTGCGGGTTGTCACGGGGCTGGTGTGGATACGCTGGTGTGGATACCAGGGGCAGGGTGAGGTCAGGTGGCTTCAACTCCTGCCCACCGGGCTGCTCGCGGGTGGTGGACGAGCTTCGAGAAGTTCGTCCACCACTGTCGATCGCTACGCACCTTCGTCGGACTGGAGGGTCTTGCCTTGCAGTCGTCGACTTACTCGACCAGCCTACCCACCAGCGCTTCTCCGCACGCGGTTGCTCCTGCGATCTGGACTGCGTAGCCCCGAGCAGGAGCACGCGACGACCGCTGCGTAGGCGAAAGGTGACGCGACCGGAGATGATGTGCTGGTGGCAATCACTGTGCGCGCCGGCACCGTCGACGACCACCGGGCGGTGGCGAGTCTGCGCTACCGCATGGACACCGAAGACAACGGCCTATCAGGCTCACCCGCCGACTTCGCCGCTACATTCGACCAATGGCTGGACCGGCACGGCGATGCATGGGAATTCTTTGTCGCCGAGGACGATGGGCACCTCATCGGCATGCTCTGGCTGGCCAAAGTGCCCCGTATGCCTCGGCCCAGCAATTCGTCCCCGCCCCCGATCGGATACGTCACCGCATTCTTCGTCGAAGAGCGGTACCGAAACGCCGGCGTGGGTCGGGCGCTCCTCGCGGCGATGAACTCTACCGCTGACCAGCTGCCGTACGAGACCCTGATTGTGTGGCCTAGCGAACGAGCCGCGTCGGTCTACCACCGTGCCGGCTTCCGCCCGCCTGAAGAGCTTTTCGAGCGCCCCATCCTCCACAGCTAGAGACGTCGGTTGGACGAAGGCTACCGGCCTGCCCTGTGCCCGCGGAACTTCGGGTGGACGTCGTCAAAGCCGCCAGCTAAACATTCAGGGTGAGGATGCGGTCGCCGGGGCGCGCAACCAGCACCAGCGTGGGGTCGATCGGGTCCTGGGTACCCGCCCGGCCGATCAGTACCCCGGCCGCGCGTCCCGCCCCGTCATCGACCGGGCGGACATCGACGCCCCGAAGCAGTCGCGCCAGCCGCGCCTGGCACCCTGCGGGTCACGCCACACCTGGGCTACGACGATCGCGTTGCTGCGAAGCTCCACGCCGTGCCGCTGCGCCGCGCGCAGCCGAGCGATCAACACCCGGTCATCGCGCTCCGCCGCCACGAACGCGCCGGCGTCGAGAACAAGTGCGCTCACGCCCCCGGATCTGCCGCCCGCAGTCCGAGTTCCCGCTCGGCCTGCTCCAGCTCCGCCGCGGTGAAGGCGCCGTGCTCCTCCGTTCCATAGCCAAGAACGAGCAGCCGGACCGGGAATCATCCCCGGTTCCCGGGGATGATTCGCCCACCTCCGCTACCAGCAGTATCTAGCCCGAGAACGCCGGAACCCTGCCGCTGCTCTTCACTGCCTGGTGATTCGCTTCCCAGGCTTGAACCACGTTGAGCGGCAGCCGGCCGCGGTCACTGACATTGTGGCCGTTCTGCTTGGCCCACTCACGGATGGCCCTGAGGGTATCGCGGTTGTAACCGCTTCCCGCACCGTTGCCGTTGCCGTTGCCGCTTGCACGGCTGGCCGACCGATCGGTGCCACGAGCGCCCGGACGTCGCGCACTGGTCTTACGGGCAGCAGCGACGTAACGAGCCAAGTTATCACGAAGCTTGGCGGCGTTGTCCTCCGCCAGGTCGATCTCGTACGCCACGCCCTCCAGTGCGAACTCGACTGTCGTAATGTCCTCAGCTTCCTCGCCAGTGAGGTCGTCGATGAAGGTGACGATGGTCTTCTGAGCCACGGGTACGGATTCTCCTTGTCGAGAGAACGCGGCGTACCAAACTGCCGCGTTGTGAACGCTGATCGCGACAAGATACACACAATGCCGGCGATGCGAACCCGCGGCATGCCGTAGCGCCCGTTTCGTCACGTTCGCCCCCGAACTAACAGCCGAGACGGGTCAATCGGCCCGGGTCACATCGGCCCGGCGCAGCCGCGCCACCTCGGCGAGCACGACCCCGGCAGCGACCGACGCATTGAGCGACTCGACCGGCCCCGCCATGGGTATCGACACCGCAGCGTCGCAGGTCTCGCGGACCAGCCGAGACAACCCTCGCCCCTCCGAACCGAGCACCAGCACCAGTGGTCCGGTGGCCAGCGGGAACGAATCCAGTGACATCGAACCGCCGACCTCCAGCCCAACCACCATCAGGCCGGACGCGGCGCAGTCCTTGAGTGTCCGCACGAGATTGGTGGCCCGGGCCACCGGTAGGCGCGCGGCGGTTCCTGCCGAGGCCCGCCAGGCCACCGGGGTCATCCCCGCCGAGCGCCGCTGCGGCACCAGCAGGCCGTGCGCGCCGAACGCGGCGGCCGAGCGGACCACGGCGCCCAGGTTGCGCGGGTCGGTCACCCCGTCCAGCGCGACGAGCAGCGGAGGCGTCCCGGAGTCACGCGCAGCAGCCAGTACGTCCTCGGAAAGCGCGTACTCGTACGGCGGCACCTGCAGCGCCACTCCCTGGTGCAGCGCACCCCCGGCCAGCCGGTCGAGGTCAGCCCTGGGGACCTCAAGAATGGACAGGCCGGCGTCGGCGGCCAACCGTACGGATTCGCTGACCCGGTCGTCGACGTCCACCCCGATGGCGACATGCAGCGCGGTGGCCGGTACCCCGGCGCGCAGACACTCCAGTACCGGGTTACGACCGAGCACGGTCTCCCCCGGCTCGGCGCCGGTGCGACGGCGGGCCCGCCCGGCTGGGCCGGTCCCGCCTTGGGCGCCTTGGCGCTGGGCTGGTTGACGTTGGGTAGAGCGCCGCTGGGCTGAATGGCCGGGCCGCAGCTCGGCAGGCGGCGTGGCGCCGCGACCGCGCAGCCCCTTGGATTTTTGCCCGCCGGAGCCGACCACGGCACCCTTCTTGGTGCCCGGCTTGCGCATCGCGCCCCGGCGCTGGGAATTACCGGCCATTACCTTCAACTCCCCTTGACCGTCCACACCGGACCATCGGGGGTGTCCTCGACGGCGATCCCGGCAGCGAGCAGCTGGTCACGCGCTGCGTCGGCGGTCGTGTAGTTACGACGGTCCCGAGCCTCGGCGCGCTCGACGAGCAGCCGGTCCACCAGGACGGCCAGCGCCGCCGACGTGGCATCCGATCCCGACGTCGAGCGCCACTGGTCAGACAATGGGTCCAGACCCAGCACACCGGTCATCGCACGTACCGAGCCGGCCGCCCCTACCGCCGCAGGGTGGTCCCCGGCGTCCAGTGCGGCGTTGCCCTCATGCACGGTGGCGTGGATCGCGGCGAGCGCTGCTGGCGTGCCGAGGTCATCGTCCATTGCCGTGACGAAGTCGGCGCACCAGGTGCCGGGCTCCGGCACCCCGCAGCGCTCCCGGATCCGGCGCACGAACGACTCGATCCGCCGATAGGCGGCCACGGCCTCCTCCAGCGCGCCGTCCGAATACTCGATGGCAGACCGGTAATGCGCGCTGATCAGGTAGTAGCGCAGCTCCACCGCACGGACCCGGCGCAGCGTGGCCGGGATGGCCAACGTGTTGCCCAGCGACTTGGACATCTTCTCGCCGGACAGCGTCACCCAGCCGTTGTGCAGCCAGTACCGAGCGAACCCGTCGCCGGCCGCCTGGGACTGGGCCCGCTCGTTCTCGTGGTGCGGGAAGACCAGGTCCAGCCCGCCGCCGTGGATATCGAACTCCGCACCGAGGTAGGTGGTGGCCATCGCCGAGCACTCCAGGTGCCATCCGGGACGGCCCGGCCCCCAGGGCGTCGGCCAGCACGGCTCCCCCGGCTTGGCACCCTTCCACAGCGTGAAGTCCCGGGGGTCGCGCTTGCCCGCCGCGGCGGATTCGCCCTGGCAAACCTCGTCGAGGCGCTGCCCGGACAGCGACCCGTAGCCCTCCACTGTGGCCACCGCGAAGTAGACATCGCCGCCCGCGGCGTAGGCGTGCCCTCGGTCGATCAGCCGCGCCATCAGGTCGACCATCTGCGGAACATGGCCGGTGGCGCGCGGCAGCGCCGACGGTGGCAGGCAGCCCAGCGCGGCGTAGGCATCCTCGAAGGCCCGTTCGTGGGTATAGGACCACTCCCACCACGGCCGGCCTGCCTCGGCGGCCTTGATGAGGATTTTGTCGTCGATGTCGGTGACGTTGCGTACCAGCAGTACGTCGTGACCGGTAGCTACCAGCCACCGACGCAGCACGTCGTAGTTCAACGCCGAGCGCACGTGCCCGATATGCGGGACACCCTGCACGGTGGCACCACACACGTAGATCGACGCCGTGCGGGGTCGCAGCGGGACGAACTCACGCCGGCTGCGCGTCGCGGTGTCATACAGGTGCAGGCTCACGACACGATCCTCCCACGTGGGTGATCGTCCCGCTCACGGTGTGCAGACGGTGACGCTTTCCTTACCGGGATCCCGGACCAATCGGCGCGGTGCACATCCCCTGCGTGTCAGCTGATACTCATGTTGCGAAACGCATACCAGGAGACGATCATCACCAACCGTACGGTCCAAGTGCGTATCACCGAGATGGCCCTAGACGAGACGGACCGTCGGGGACGAGGGTGGGTGAGGTTTCGTGAAGATGTCGGTGGGATCTCTTTTGCTGTCCTCTACTGTTGTTTCTGCGAGCAGCCCAGGCAGACTCGCCCGAGGCGCGGGTGACCTGGGGAACAAGACTCGCCTCTACCTGACGCTGGTCACCGAGACGCAGCGCAGTCGAGAGAAGACGCAGCGCAGTCGAGAGAAGACACTGTCCGGTACACCCATTGGGAAACAGCAGGGAAACGGCAGGGAAAAACAGGGAGAAGGCTAGGGGGACGACCGCAAGAGCGCGTGTTCAATTGGCGCGATCAGACACTCTCACATCTTCACGATTCGGCGCAAAATTCAGACTAATAATGCAGGAGCCGGATTCACGAGGTTGGCGTGCGGGGGGCCAACCGAACGTGCAACGAGGGAGGCACTATGATCAACTTTCCGGGCGAGTACGGTGCAGGTCAGTTTAGCGGCGCCAATGGCGCGATGTCGGAGCACAGCGAGCCCACCGGCCGCTACGTGGTGGTGTTCGCGGACAATGTGCTGGGCGACGAGTCAGCGAGCACGGCGGCGCTGCAGTCGATAGCCGGGGTATCGAACGTCCTCAGTGCGAGAGATTTCCGCGACGGCGGGATCAACATCGAGGAGGCCCGCGATGCTGACGCGACCCTGTTTCCTACGATCGGGGTCGCGGTGGTGGCCGGCGACCCCGATCGGTTGGCGTCGCTGACCGCGGCCGTGGGCGGGGACGACCGCATCGAGGCGGTCGAGCCGGAGCGGATCCTGCACGCGCTGTCGCAGCCGGGGATGCTTGCGGCGGATTACCTGCGCGGGTACCGCGACGCCGCGGTCGAGCTCTACCAGCACGCCAACGGCGGTAGCAACGGCGCGGGCACTGCGGTGGACGTCGCCGCTCAGTTCGTCGACACCCCGGCGTTCACCTGGGGGCTGCAAGCCACCAAGGTCGCCACCTCTGGTCGCACTGGCCAGGGAGTGGGAGTCGCGATCCTGGACACCGGATTCGACCTGCGCCACCCTGACTTTGTCGGCCGACGCATCACGAGTAAGTCCTTCGTGCCGAAGCAGGCACCACAAGATGGTCACGGCCACGGTACCCATTGCACCGGTGCCTCGTCCGGCCCGCAGCGCCCGCCGGGTGGTAGCCGCCGCTACGGCATCGCCTTCAACGACAACATCTTCATCGGAAAGGTCCTCAGCGACCAGGGCAGCGGAGCCGACGGTGGAATCCTGGCCGGAATAGAGTGGGCCCTCACGAACCGCTGCCGGGTCATTTCGATGTCCCTCGGAGCAGACATCCACCAGGTCAATCCGGTGTATGAGAAGGTCGGTCAGCGGGCACTGGCCGGGGGCTGCCTGATCATCGCCGCGGCCGGCAACAACGCGCGCCGAAGCCAGGGCAACTTCGGCTTCGTGGGTGTACCGGCCAACAGCCAGTCGATCATGGCAGTGGGGGCCGTGGACGCCCAGCTGAGCATCGCGAACTTCTCGGTCCGGAGCAACCCGGTGACCGGCGGCCAGGTCGACATCGTCGGCCCTGGTGTAGCGGTGTACTCGTCCTGGTCGACAACATCGTCATCGCCGGGCCGCTACAACACGATCTCCGGTACGAGCATGGCCACCCCGCACGTGGCGGGGATCGCCGCGCTGCACTCGGAGGCAACGGGCGCGACCGGAAGCGCGTTGTGGGGGCAGCTGGTCCGCACCGCCCAGCAACTTCCGCTTCCCTCCGTCGACGTAGGCGCCGGCCTCGTCCAGGCACCCCAGTAACACCACCCCGCGGGCCGGCAGGGCACACCTGCCGGTCCGCGGGGCGACTAACCACCGAGAAGGTACAGCATGCCCAATAGCATTACAGTAACCGTTGACGACGATCATCTGGATCGCATTGATGATGTCGCTGACCAATTGCGCGCCTCTGGAGTGCAGGTCCATCAGGTTCTCGGTTCGCTCGGCATCATCACAGGCGAGGTGACCGACGCTGCGCGGCCAGCGATCGCCCACGTCCCGGGTGTGGCCAGTGTAGAAGATCAGCAGGAATTCCAGCTGCCGCCTCCACACTCTGACATTCAGTAGGGAAACCATTCAGCGATAGCGCAGGATAACGAACGTCTAGCCCTTTCGGGAATTGCAACCCGTGGGGGTCGGTAGGCATGCAATGAGGAGGAATCATGATCAGTGCGCCGGGTGAATACGGTGCAGGTCAGGTCAACGACATCAATGGTGCGATGTCGGACGAGCTCAGCCAGCCGACGGGACGCTATGTGGTGGTGCTGGCCGACAACGTGCTCGGCGATGAGGCGGCGAGCACGGCGGCGCTGCAGTCGGTAGCCGGGGTATCGAACGTCCTCAGCGCGAGAGATTTCCGCGACGGCGGGATCAACATCGAGGAGGCCCGCGATGCCGACGCGACCCTGTTTCCCGCGATCGGGATCGCGGTGGTGGCCGGCGACCCCGATCGGTTGGCGTCGCTGACCGCGGCCGTGGGCGGGGACGACCGCATCGAGGCGGTCGAGCCGGAGCGGATCCTGCACGCGCTGTCGCAGCCGGGGGTGCTTGCGGCGGAGTACTTGCGCGGGTACCGCGACGCCGCTATCGAGCTCTACCAGCACGCCAACGGCGGTGGCAACGGCGCGGCCACTGCGGTGGGCGTCGCCGCCCAGTTCGTGGACACCGCGGAGTTCACCTGGGGGCTGCAGGCCACCAGGGCCTCCACCTCTGGTCGCAGCGGCCAGGGAGTGGGAGTCGCAATCCTGGACACCGGATTCGACCTTCACCACCCCGACTTTGTTGGTCGCCCGATCACGAGCAAGTCGTTCGTGCCGAACCAGACACCACAGGATGGTCACGGCCACGGGACCCACCTCGTCGGGACCTCGTCGGGGCCTAAACGCCCACCGGGTGGTGGCCGCCGCTACGGCATCGCCTTCAACGACAACATCTTCATCGGAAAGGTCCTCGGCAACCAGGGCAGCAGAGCCGACGGTGGAATCCTGGCCGGAATAGAGTGGGCCCTCACGAACCGCTGCCGGATCATTTCGATGTCCCTCGGAGCAGACATCCACCAGGTCAATCCGGTGTATGAGAAGGTCGGTCAGCGGGCACTGGCCGAGGGCTGCCTGATCATCGCTGCAGCTGGTGGCAACGCGCGCCGAAGCCAGGGCAACTTCGGGTTCGTGGGTGTGCCGGCCAACAGCCCGTCGATCATGGCGGTGGGGGCCGTGGACTCCCAGCTGGGCATCGCGGCCTTCTCACCTCGGAGCAGCCCGGGCGGCGGCGAGATCGACATCGTCGGTCCCGGTGTGGCGGTGTACTCGTCCTGGTCGACAACATCCTCATCGCCGCGCCGCTACAACACGATCTCCGGTACCAGCACGGCCACAGCGCACGTGGCGGGAATTGCCGCGCTCCTGGTAGAGGCCACGGGGGCGACCGGAACAGCGTTGTGGGGGCAGCTGGTCCGCACCGCCCAGCGCCTTCCGATCCCCTCCGTCGACGTGGGCGCCGGCCTCGTCCAAGCCCCCCAGTAGACCACCGAGCATCCCGCACTCGCGAGTGCGTAACCGTGTTTGAACTGTTACGCACTCACAAGCAGCACTGTTGCCACAGCTGCGACGCCCTCGCCTCGGCCGGTGAGCCCGAGGCCGTCGGTGGTGGTGGCGGAGACCGAGACTGGGCCGCCCAACGCCTCGGACAGCGCCCGCTGCGCCTCGGCGCGGCGGGCGCTCACCCGCGGCACGTTCCCGATCACCTGCACCGAGCCGTTGCCCACCGTCCAGCCCTGGATGGCCAACCTACCGCGCACTTCGGTGAGCAGGTCGATGCCGTGCGCCCCGACCCACCGCGGCTCGCCGGTGCCGAACACCGCACCGAGGTCGCCGAGGCCGGCCGCGGATAGCGCAGCGTCGCATAACGCATGCGCGGCGACATCACCGTCAGAGTGCCCGACGCAGCCCGGTATCCCGGGCCAGTACAGCCCGGCGAGCCAGCACTCCCGGCCGGGTTGCACCGGGTGCACGTCGGTGCCGATCCCGACCCTCATGCCCGATCGATCGCCCTCGCGCCAGCCACAACCTCGGCGACCACGAGGTCGAACGGCGTGGTGATCTTGAAGGCGTGCGGGTGGCCCGGCAGCGTGGTCACGGTCTCACCCAGCCGCTCGACGAGGCCGGCGTCGTCGGTCACCGGCCCGGATCGGGCCTGATGAGCTCGCCGCAGCAGGTCTCCGGCGAACCCTTGCGGGGTCTGCACCATCCGCAACGCCGCGCGGTCCACCGTGGCCACGACCCGGCCGTCGGTATCCACCTGCTTGATCGTGTCGACCACCGTCAAAGCCGGCACCACGGCCCGCTGCCCGGCCAACACTGCCGCGGCCACGGCTTGAATCACGCTGACCGGGGTGAGGCACCGGGCAGCGTCGTGCACCAAGACCACCTCGGCCTCCGGCACGCTCTGCAGGGCCTCCCGGACCGAGTCCGACCGCTGTGCTCCCCCGGTCACGATCCGCACCCGTTCCCCCGCGTCGGCGAGAGCAGCCAGGGCCTGGCCACGGTGCTGAACACCGACCGCAACCACAACCATTTCAACGCAACCAGCCGCCAGCAGCCCCTGCACGCAGTGCCAGAGCAACGGGCGACCGAGCAGCGGCACGAATGCCTTGGGCATCCCCGCTGCCAACCGCACACCTTCCCCCGCGGCCGGCACCAGCGCCACGACCCGGGGCCCCGGGTCATGAGCCGGGGCCGCCGTCAGGAGGCTGCGGCGAGGACCTCGTCGAGGAGCACCTCGGCGTTGTCCTCGTTGGTGCCCTCGGCGAGTGCGAGCTCGCTCACCAGAATCTGACGGGCTTTCGCGAGCATGCGCTTCTCACCGGCCGACAGACCGCGGTCGCGCTCGCGACGCCAGAGATCCCGGACCACTTCCGCCACTTTGTTGACGTCGCCAGAGGCGAGCTTCTCCAAGTTGGCCTTGTACCGCCGCGACCAGTTCGTCGGCTCCTCGGTGTGGGGAGCACGCAGCACCTCGAAAACCCGATCGAGACCCTCCTGGCCGACCACGTCCCGGACGCCGACGACTTCGGCGTTGGCAGCGGGAACACGGACGGTAAGATCACCCTGAGCAACCTTGAGGACGAGGTACTTCTTCTCCTCGCCCTTGATCACTCGAGTTTCGATGGCCTCGATGAGAGCGGCACCGTGGTGCGGGTAGACGACGGTCTCTCCGACCTTGAAAACCATGTGTCCTCTGCCCCTTTCGCTGCACCTAGGTTACCACGCCGGGAAACCCCGCTGCGCCGGGCATCGTAGCGTCGTTGCTGGTCAGGGGATCGACAACCGGCCCCCACCAGGCAACGCGGTGCTCCCGCAGCTCAAGGTCACTCCACTATGGACTGGCGCCGGTCGGGCCGGGTGCGCTGAGGCACTGCTCCTGTGGATAGGATTCGCCCAGGACAGACGAGGCCGGCCGCACGTTGTCGCGAGCATGATCTCCAGGAGGACTCCACCCGTGAGCCGCCGACGCCAGTTGATGCGGCCGCCCCTCGCTGTCGCCGCCCTCATCGCCGCCTGCTGCGCCACCGCGCTGGCGCTAGTCGGCTGCGGTGCGGGCCAGATCACCCAGACCGATAGCCAAGTGGCCGCCGTTGACGGGGCTCACGGTAACGTCGGGAACATCGCGCTGCGCGACGTGCTGATCCCCTACCCGCCCAGCCCGAATGGCATCTACCCGCCCGGGTCGAGCGTGCCGGTGCTGCTCACCATCGTCAACCAAGGCACCAGTGCCGACGAGCTGACTGCCGTCACCTCCCCCGCAGCCAGCCAGGGGCTGGTGCTGGGCGCGACCACGATCCCCCCCGGGATGAACGTGACCAGCACCCTCGGTGGTACCCAGTCCACCAGCCCACTGGTCGCCGGAGAGTTGCGCATCGTGCTCATCAATACCCAGCCCCTGCGCGCCGGGCTGAACACCCCGGTCACGTTCGTGTTCCGAAACGCTGGCAAGGTGACCTTGCTGGTTCCCATGGCCGAGCCCCCGAACTCGGCAGGAGAGGTCATCCAGAGCAGCGGACACCGGTAAACCGGGCGGCCGCGCTGTCGGGCCGGGCAGATAGCGTCCGCCGCCATGGCCAGATCTCCCGCAAACGCCCGCGCCGTCCACCGCTGCGCCGAATGCGGCCATGAGGTCGCCAAGTGGGTGGGCCGCTGCCCGGAGTGTCAGACGTGGGGCAGCGTGGCGGCGGCCGGTCCACGACCGGTGACGCGGGTCGCGGCCGGCGCGCCGACGGCACCGGCCCGCCCGATCTCCCAGGTCGACCTGCACTCCGCGCAGGCCACCGCCACCGGGGTGTCCGAACTCGACCGAGTACTGGGCGGCGGGCTGGTGCCCGGCGCGGTGGTGCTGCTGGCTGGCGAGCCCGGCGTCGGAAAGTCCACCCTGCTCCTGGAAGTCGCGCATCGCTGTGCGGCGGCCGGCCGGCGTGCGCTCTACGTGACCGGCGAGGAGTCCGCCGGCCAGGTTCGGCTGCGGGCACAGCGTATCGGCGCCCTGCACGACGAGCTGTTCCTCGCCGCCGAGTCCGACCTCGCCGCAGTGCTCGGGCACCTCAACGCGGTCGATCCAGGGCTGCTGATCGTCGATTCGGTGCAGACCATGTCCTGCCCCGGCGCCGAGGGCAGCCCGGGCGGGGTGTCCCAGGTCCGTGCCGTGGCCAGTGCGCTGATCACCACCGCCAAGCAGCGCGAGCTGCCGGTGGTGCTGGTCGGGCACGTCACCAAGGACGGGACGGTGGCCGGGCCCCGGGTGCTGGAACACCTGGTCGACGTGGTGCTGCAGTTCGACGGCGACCGGAACTCCACGCTGCGGATGGTTCGCGGGATCAAGAACCGGTTCGGGGCCGCCGACGAGGTCGGCTGCTTCGAACTCACCGACGACGGCATCACCGGCTTGCCCGACCCGTCCGGGCTGTTCCTCACCCGCCGCGACAGCGCGGTGCCCGGGACCGCGGTGACGGTCGTGGTGGAGGGCAAACGGCCACTGCTGGGGGAGGTCCAGGCACTGGTGGCCGAATCGGCCCTGGCCCACCCGCGCCGGGCGGTAAGCGGCCTGGACTCGTCCCGGGTGGCGATGATCCTGGCGGTCACCGAGCGCCGCGGGGGCGTTCGGCTGGCGGGGTCGGACGTGTACACCGCGACGGTGGGCGGGATGCGGGTGGTGGAGCCGGCGGCCGATCTTGCTGTCGCGCTGGCCGTCGCGTCGGCAGCCGGTGACCTGTTACTGCCGCCGCACACGGTCGCGATCGGGGAGGTCGGGCTGGCCGGAGAGCTCCGGCAGGTGACCGGGCTTCGCCGGCGGCTGGCCGAAGCCGCCCGGCTGGGCTTCCAGCACGCGCTAGTGCCAGCGAGCGGCGATGGCGCCCCGCCACCCGGAATGCACCTGCACGAGGTAGCCGACCTGAACGCAGCGTTGCGCTGGCTGCGTCCGTGAGCGGCGAACCTCGCGTGCGGTTGTCACCATGCTCGGCGGGTACCCCGGATCGAGCGGCCGCTGAACGCGCTCGCTAGGCCCGGCCCAGGAGAAGACAGTGAGCACGAAACAGGAATCTGAGCGGGACCGGTTGGCACGCAACCTCACTGAGTTACTGCAGGAGCTGCGGGTTGCCATGGCCGGCATACAGATTCTCTTCGGGTTCCTCCTCACGGTGGCCTTTACCCAACGTTACGAGTCAGCAGACTCGGTCGTGCATGGGTTGCATCTGACTGCGATGCTGCTAGCCGTGGCGGCGACCGCACTGTTGAGCGCTACGGCAGCGTGGCACAGGCTGCTGTTCCGTCAGAGGCAGCGGGAAGAGATTGTCCGCTTTGGCAACTGGACGGCCCTCTGTGGCCTCGGCTGCGTAGTAGGTGCGATGACCGCAACACTTGGGTTGGTCGTGGACGTCGTCCTAGGCCACCTCTGGGCGGCCGCCGTCGCAGCAGTCACCGGTGTGGCCTTCGTACTGTTGTGGTTCGTGCTGCCGCTTCGCCTACGTTATCTGGACATAAGGAGGGGGCCGAAGTGATGTCGAACGAGATCTCCAGTGTCCCAGCATTAATCCAGCGGTAAGACTTGGCGCGGCGGCGGCACTGCACCTGGACCCACCGCAGAGCGGCGGTAGGTCTGCATCGGCACCTGCCGGGGCGTCCCGCGATAGCCTCTAGCTGCGTGCCCGTTCCTGCCAGAGTCACAGCCCTACGACCGAGGATTCGCCGATGAGTGCTCTGCCCGCCGACTTCTTCACCAAGCCGGTCTCTGAGGTCGACCCCGAGATCGCCGAGGTGCTCGCCAATGAGCTCTCCCGCCAGGAGCACACGTTGGAGATGATCGCCTCGGAGAACTTCGTGCCGCAGGCGGTGCTGGACTGCCAGGGTTCAGTGCTCACCAACAAGTACGCGGAGGGTTACCCTGGCCGGCGCTACTACGGCGGCTGCGAGCACGTCGACGTGGCCGAGCAGCTGGCCATCGATCGGGCCAAGGAGCTGTTCGGAGCCGAGCACGCCAACGTGCAGCCGCACAGCGGTGCCTCGGCCAACGCCATCGTCTACAGCACGTTGCTGGACCACGGTGACACGTTCCTGGGGATGAAGCTCGATCACGGCGGGCACCTCACGCACGGCATGAGGATCAATTTCTCCGGGCTGTACTACAACGTGGTGCCCTACGGGGTGGACCGGGAGACCTCGCGGGTGGACATGGACGAGGTCGCTGCGCTGGCCAAGGAGCACCGGCCGAAGATGATCCTCGCCGGCTGGTCAGCCTACCCCCGCCAGCTCGACTTCGCTCGCTTCCGCGAGATCGCCGACGAGGTGGGCGCCTATCTGTTCGTCGACATGGCGCACTTCGCAGGCCTGGTCGCCGCCGGTGAGCACCCCAACCCGGTCCCCTACGCCGACGTCGTCAGCACGACGATCCACAAGACGCTGGGCGGGCCGCGCAGCGGGATGATCCTCTGCAAGGAGGAGTTCAAGAAGAAGATCAACTCGCGGACGTTCCCCGGCTGGCAAGGTGGCCCGCTGATGCACGTGATCGCCGCCAAGGCGGTCGCGCTGAAGATTGCCGCGTCGGAAGAGTTCCGTGAACGCCAGCGGCGCACCCGCGCCGGCGCCCGGGCGCTCGCCGAAGAGATGCTCGACGGCGGGCTCAACGTACTCACCGGTGGCACCGACACCCACCTCGTCCTCGCCGACCTGCGGGAATCTCCACTGAACGGGCAGCAGGCCGAGGACCGGCTGGCCGAGATCGGGATCACCGTCAACCGAAACGCGGTGCCCTTCGACCCCCGTCCACCGGCCGTCGCGTCCGGTCTGCGGATCGGGGCCTCCCCGTTAGCCACCCGGGGTCTACAGGAAGGCGACTTCCGTGAGATCGGAAAGATCATTACCGAGGCGCTGACCGGCGATCTGGACAACGCCAAGCGGGCCTCGCTGACCGAGCGCACCAGGGTGCTGGCGAAGCGCTACCCGCTGTACCCCCAGCTCGCGCCCAACTCGGAAGCATCCAGCCCCGAAGCACCCAGCCCGGCAGCGCCCAATCCCGGAGGGCGATGACGGAGATGCCGAACGGGCCCGTACACCTGTTCATCCCCGGTCCGACCAACGTCCCGGACGCGGTGCGCCGCGCGATGAATGTCCCGATGCGAGACCACCGGGCACCGGATTTCCCCGAGCTGACCCTGCCGCTATTCGCCGACCTGAAGAAGGTCTTCGCCAACGAGACCGGTCGGGTCTTCATGTACCCGTCCTCCGGTACCGGGGCGTGGGAGGCGGCGATCAGCAACACCCTCAACCGGGGCGATCGGGTGCTGATGGCGCGCTTCGGCCAGTTCTCCCAGCTCTGGGCCAACATGGCGCGGCGGCTGGGACTCGACGTGATCTGCGTCGACCGGGAGTGGGGTGAGGGCGTCCCGCTGGCGGACTACGAGCGCCACCTCACCGACGACAAGACCATCAAGGGCGTCTTCGCCTGCCACAACGAGACCGCCACCGGAGTGACCTCCGACATCGCCGGGGTACGGCGGGTGATGGACGAGGCCGGCTCGCACGCCCTGCTGTACGTCGATGCGGTGTCCTCGCTGGCCTCGATCCCGTTCGAGCAGGAGGCCTGGGGCGTCGACCTGGCAGTGACCGGCTCGCAGAAGGGCTTAATGCTGCCGGCTGGGATGTCCATGCTCGGGGTCAGCGTCAAGGCGCTGGAGATGCACATGTCCTCAACGATGGAACGCTGCTACTTCAGCTTCGAGGACATGCTCAAGTCCAACGACCTCGGTTACTTTCCCTACACTCCGTCCCTGCCGATGCTGCACGGCTTGCGGTGCTCGCTGGACCTACTGTTCGACGAGGGCCTGCCGCAGGTGTTTGAACGGCACCACCGGCTCGCAGAGGGGGTACGTCGTGGGGTGAACGCGTGGGGCCTGTCACTGTGCGCGCTGGGGCCGCAGTGGTACTCCGACACCGTCACGGCGATCCGCACGCCGGAGGGTGTGGACAGCGCGGAGGTCTGCCGGATCGGCTACTACCGCTACCGCACAGCGTTCGGGGCCGGCCTGTCCAAGGTGGCGGGCAAGGTGTTCCGGATCGGCCACCTCGGCGACCTCAACGAAGTGATGTGCCTTGCCGCGCTAGCCAGCGCCGAGATGTCGTTGGCCGACGCCGGGGCCAAGATCGAGCCTGGAGTCGGCGTCGCGGCCGCCCAGGAGTATTACCGCGCCGCGGTGCTGGAGGCCGAGGAGGCGGGTGCCGGGAGATGAGCCACACTCTCTACCCGATGCGTCAGCCCCGGTTGCAGCGTAGTGAACTTGCGGTGCCGGGATCGAACACCAGTTTCATCGACAAGGCGGCGGGCAGCGCGGCCGACTTCGTTTTCCTGGATTTGGAGGACGCGGTCGCGCCGCCGGAAAAGGAGCAGGCCCGCCGCAACGTCATCGAGGCGCTACGTGACATCGATTGGGCGGCCCGGGGCAAGACGGTGTCGGTGCGCATCAACGGGCTCGACACCCACTACATGTACCGCGACGTCATCGACGTGATGGAGCAGGCGGGTGATCGGCTGCACACCATTCTGGTGCCCAAGGTGGGGATGCCTGCCGACCTGTACTGCGTGGAGACGCTGGTCGAGCAGATCGAGCAGGCCAAGGGCTACCGGACTAAGGTGGGCATTGAGGCGCTGATCGAGACCGCGTTGGGGATGGCGAACGTCGAGGCCATCGCGAGCAGCGGTGGCCGGCTGGAGGCGTTGCATTTCGGGGTGGCCGACTACGCCGCAAGCAACCGGGCTCGCACGGTGAGCATCGGTGGCCTGAATCCGGACTACCCCGGTGATCAATGGCATTTCGCGTTGTCCCGGATGATCGTGGCGTGCCGGGCTTATGGCCTGCGCCCGATCGACGGCCCGTTCGGTGACTACTCCGACCCCGACGGTTTCCGGGCCGGTGCCCGGCGGGCTGCCGCGCTGGGGTGTGAGGGTAAGTGGGCAATCCATCCCAGCCAGGTGGAGCTGGCCAATGAGGTGTTCAGCCCGCCGGAGGCCGAAGTCGACCGGGCCCGGCGGATCATCGAGGCGCTGCGCGACGCCGAGGCACAGGGCAAGGGCGCCGCGTCGGTGGATGGCAAGATGATCGACGCTGCGTCGGAGCGGATGGCCAACACGGTGATCACATTGGATGAGGCGATCCGGGCCGCCGCGGCGAGCCGAGCCTGAGAGGGGCGGGCGTGGACATCCACGAATATCAGGCCAAGGAGATCCTGACACGGTTCGATGTGCCCGTGCCGCGGGGGGGTTTGGCGTATAGCCCCGAGCAGGCGTCCTACCGGTGCACCGAGATCGGTGGGTCGGCGTGGGTGGTCAAGGCCCAGGTACACACCGGCGGCCGGGGTGAGGCCGGCGGGGTGAAGCTGTGCAACTCCGACCGTGAAGTGCTGGACGTCGCGAACAGCATGTTCGGCCGGCGGCTGGTCACCAGGCAGTCCGGGCCGCGCGGGAAGCTGATCTATCGAGTATACGTCGAGGAGGCCACCGAGATCGCCCGCGAGCTGTACTTCGGCATCGTCCTGGACCGCCGCATCGAGCGGGTGGTGATCATCGCTTCGACCGAAGGTGGGGTGGAGATCGAGGAGCTGGCCGCGTCCAAGCCCGAGGCGTTGGTGCGCACGACGATCGAGCCGGCTGTGGGGTTCCTGGAGTTCCAGGCCCGGGAGATCGCCTTCGCAGTAGGCCTGCAAGCGGCGCAGATCGCCGAGGCCAGCCGAATATTCCGGCGGGCGTACCGGGCTTTTCGGGACTTGGACGCCACCATGCTGGAGATCAACCCGCTGGCTGTAACGGATAAGGGCAGCTTGGTCGCCCTGGACGCCAAGATGTCTTTCGACGACAACGCGCTGTTTCGCCACCTGGACATCTCCGAGCTGCGCGACCGCAGCCAGGAGGACGCCCGGGAGAGCCACGCGGCCGACCGAGGGCTGGCCTACGTCGGTCTCGACGGCAACATCGGCTGCATGATCAATGGTGCCGGTCTGGCGATGGCGACCATGGACATGATCACACTCGCGGGCGGCGAGCCGGCGAACTTCCTCGACATCGGCGGCGCAGCGTCGCCAGAGCGGGTGCTCAAGGCCTTCCGCGCGGTGCTGCGGGACGACAAGGTCACCGCGATGTTGATCAACATCTTTGCTGGCATCAACCGCTGCGACTGGGTCGCCCAGGGCATCGTCGCCGCGTTCACAGAGCTCGACGTCACGATCCCGGTGGTAGTGCGGCTGGCCGGCACCCATGTCGAGCAGGGCCAGGCGATCCTGCGGGACTCCGGGCTGCCCATCATCACCGCGGACACCCTGGCCGAGGCGGCCGAGAAGGCCGTCGCCGTCGCGGGTACCGGCGGTACGAGCGCCTGAAGAGCTGGAGGGGTCATGGCCATCCTGATCGACGAGCACACCCGCGTGGTGGTCCAGGGCATCACCGGTCGCATCGGGCGCTTCCACGCCGAGGAGATGATCGACTACGGCACCAACGTGGTCGCCGGCGTCACCCCGGGTAAAGGCGGGCAACACGTGCTGGACCGGCCCATCTTCAACACCATGAAGGACGCTGTCGCCGAGACTGGGGCGACTGCCTCGATCGTGTTTGTGCCACCGCCCTTCGCCGCGGACTCCATCATGGAAGCCGCCGACGCGGGGATCCGGTTGTGCGTCTGCGTCACCGACGGCATCCCCATGCAGGACATGATTCTGGTCAAACGCTACATGCGCCGCTACCGAGCCCAACAGAAGATGACCCTGACCGGACCTAACTGCGCCGGCGCCATCTCTCCGGGTCGGGCGCTGCTGGGCATCATGCCTGGCCACATCTACCTGCCCGGACGCGTCGGTGTGATCGGGCGCTCCGGCACGTTGAGCTACGAGGCCGCGTCCCAGATGAAGACGCTGGGCATCGGGGTATCCACCTCCGTGGGCATTGGGGGCGACCCGGTCAACGGGTCGTCCTTCCGCGACCACCTGGAGCTCTTCGAGAACGACCCCGACACCGACGCCGTGATCATGGTGGGGGAAATCGGCGGTCCGCAGGAGGCCGAGGGCGCCGACTACGTACGCGACCACATGACCAAACCGGTGATCGCCTACATCGCGGGGTTGTCCGCACCGAAGGGCCGCAAGATGGGTCACGCCGGCGCGATCGTCTCCGCCGTCGGGGAGTCCGCCCAGGAGAAGACCGAAATCCTCATCGCTGCCGGCATCACCATGGCGCCGAACCCCTCCCGCATCGGCGACACCGTCGCGGGCGTACTGGCCGAACGCGGCCTGATACCGACCCCCGCCTGAAACGGAGTTCTCCCGACAAGGAGGTAGCCCTCGTGATCGTGGTGACCCGCAGGTGGCCGGCGTCGGTGGAGCAGGAGCTGCTGCGCCGCTTCCCGGATGTCCGGCTCAACGCCGACGACGTCCCGTTGGGCCGCGACGGGCTGCGCGCCGCGCTTGAGCAGGCCGACGTGGTGCTGCCGACGGTTTCCGACCGGCTGCCGGCTGAGCTGTTCACCGGTGAGCTGCGGACCAAGTTTCTCGGCAACTTCGGCGTCGGCTACAACCACATCGACACCGATGCCGCGGCCAAGGCGGGGATCGTCGTCACCAACACCCCGGGGGTGCTCACCGACACCACCGCGGACACCGCGATGACGCTGTTGCTGATGGTGGCCCGGCGCGCCGGCGAGGGTGAGCGGGAGGTCCGCGCCGGGCGGTGGACCGGATGGCGACCCACCCACATGATGGGCGCCGACGTCACCGGCAAGACGCTAGGCATCGTGGGCATGGGCCGCATCGGGGTGGCGGTGGCCCGCCGCGGCCACTTCGGCTTCGGCATGCCGGTGATCTTTTACGATCTGGTCGACTTCGAGCCCGACCACGGGATCCCCGGGGCCCGCCGGGTCAGCACCGTGGAAGAGCTGCTGGAGATCGCCGACTTCGTGTCGCTGCACATGCCCGGCGGCGGCGAGAACACCCATCTCATGGATGCCACCCGGCTGGCCCGGATGAAACCGACCGCGTTCCTGATCAATAGCGCCCGGGGTGACGTCATCGACTCCGACGCGCTGGTCAAGGCGCTGCAGTCGGGCACGATCGCCGGCGCCGGGTTGGACGTCTACGAAAGTGAACCCGAGGTCCCGGAGGCGCTGCGGAAACTGGAGAACGCCGTGCTGCTGCCGCACCTGGGCAGCGCAACCCTGGAGACCCGCACCGCGATGGGCATGCTCGTGCTGGACAACCTGCAGGACTACCTGGAAGGTCGCGAACCGTCCTGCCGGGTGGCGTGATTCAGAAAGTTGCCAGCAACGACACCACAGCAACGACACCACAGTGTCGATGGTCATCCCCTCGATCCGCCCAGGGATCGACTTGCGGAAACAGCGGTGATGCGGTGCTTTGACGCGCCAGCGTCACGAGTGGACGTCTTTTGCGGCGAGCTTGGGCGTCCTCGGTAGGTGTGGCGGTAGGCGGTGGGGGTGGTGGCCGCGTCGCGGGATACGTTGCACAAGCATCCATGTGACGGGGAGGCGGTTGTGAGCGGGGAGCTGGCGGCGGCCGTACTGGTGGTTCTTGTGGTGGCGGCGCTCGCTCTGGCTGGCTTGACCGCGCGATGGGTAGTGGGGCACCCGGAACGGATCCGGGCCGGACTCGCCTGGGTCGCAAACCGCCCGGCGGTGGACCGGGTGCGGTCGCGCTACCCCAGGCAGTGGAGGTTCCTGGGTCG
>DASYIL010000266.1:0-43281 GCA_035997545.1 Pseudonocardiaceae bacterium | reverse complement strand
CCCCACTCCCCACCAGCCGCCGTCGGCCAGGGAGAACACCGCTTGGCGAGCCTGGTACGCCGCGCCCTGGGGATCGGCTCCGGGGTGCAGGAAGGACTGGATCCGGGCCGAGCGGTAGCCGGCGATACTGGCCATGGCGACTGTCCCAGCCACCGCCGCGATCGCGATCGCGCCAAACAGCTCACCCGGCGCACCGCCAAACCACAGCAGGGCGATCAGCACGATGGCCAGCGCGATCGTGGTACCCAGATCGGGCTGCAGCATGACCAGCGCGAAGATCACTACGGCCACTGGAACCACCGGAACCAGCAGGTGCCGCCACTGGTGGAGCAACGCTCGCTTAGTGATCAGTACGTGTGCGCCCCACAGCGCCAGCGC
Source organism: Pseudonocardiaceae bacterium (assembly GCA_035997545.1). GTDB lineage: Bacteria > Actinomycetota > Actinomycetes > Mycobacteriales > Pseudonocardiaceae. Next base: position 42,903 of record DASYIL010000266.1, on the reverse strand, counting down.
GAGCTTGGCCGGCTCGGACGGCTGCAGCGACAGCGCGCCCAGCCGCAGCCATTTCTGCGAACCGTTGATCTCGGCGCCGAGCGGGGTGAGCACCGCGACCAACAGCAGCACGCACACCAGCAGGAACAGCCCACTGGTGCCGCGTAGCAGCCGCACCGGCATCCGCAACCCCGCCCAGAACAACATCAGCCCGAGTCCGCAGTACGCCAGCTGCCGGGCAAACACCGCATAGGATGAGCCGACCTTGGTGTATGACTCCACATTGGACGCCGAGAGCACCATCACCAGGCCGAACAGGGTCAGTAGCCCGAAAACGGCGAGCACCAGGTGTAGTGAGGTGAGCGGCCGGGCCAGCCAGGCGGTGAGCGCCTCGCGAGCAGCTGCCAACCGAGCCGCAGTCAGTGTTCCCTGCCAGGGCCCGGTGCCGTCGTCGGCGGAGCTACTACTCACTCCAGCCCCCGGATGGATCGCTCCCAGGTGAGTACAGCGCAGCCACCGCAGCGGCGAAGGCCCGGCCACGCTGGGCGTAGTCGGCGAACATGTCCATCGACGCCGCGGCCGGGGCGAGCAGCACGACATCACCCGGACGGGCCAGCTCGGCGGCCGCTTTCACCACCTCCATCATGGCGCCATCGTCTCCCGAATCGACCACCTGGACCGGGAGGTTGGGTGCGTGTCGCGCCAGCGCGGCGGCGATCACTGCGCGGTCCGCGCCGAGCAGCACAGCGCCGACCAACCGATCCCGGGTGTCGACGACAAGCTCATCCACGTCGACGCCCTTAAGCAGTCCCCCGGCCACCCATACCACCCGGTGATGGGTCAGCAGGGCGGCCCGCGCGGCATGCGGATTGGTGGCTTTCGAATCATCGACATAACGCACACCGGCGTGCGTGCCGACCGGCACGCCACGGTGCCCGCCAGGGGTGAAGGCGCGCAGTCCCTGGGCGACGGCCTGTGCTGTCACGCCAGCGGCAACTCCCAGAGAGCGGGCCAATGCTGCGGCGGCCAGCGCATTCGCCACATTGTGCGGCCCGGGCGGGCGGGCGTCAGCAGGACTGGCCAGCACAGTCCCGCAGCCGCGGCTGGCAGAGTCGCCGAAGGCCCGATCAACCAGCTGGTCGCCTACCACACCCAGTTGACCAGCTGCCGGTTCACCGATGGTAAACCCGACCCCGCCGCGCCCGGCGGCCAGCCGCGTCGACCACTCGTCGTCGACGTTGAACACTGCTGTGGTGTCCTCGCCGTACACGCTGCCCTTGGCCGCGGCGTACCGTGCCATGCAGCCGTGCCAGTCCAGGTGGTCTGCGGAGACGTTGAGCACCACCGCGGCCCGCGGATTCAGCTCGCGCGACCAGTGCAACTGGAACGACGACAGCTCCACGGCAAGCACCCGGTACCCGGCGCGGACCGCGTCCAGTACCGGGAGCCCGTTGTTGCCGCACGCCACCGCGTCCACCCCGGCGGCGCGCAAGATCGATTCAAGCATCCCGACCGTGGTGGTCTTACCGTTGGTGCCGGTGACCACCAGCCAATCGGCTTCGACCCGCTCGGACCCGGATCGCGCCCGGCCGACCCAGCGGGCCAGCGTCACGTCCCCGATCACCGGCACGCCGGCTCGGTGCGCGGCCACCATCAGCGGCGCGTCCGGCCGGAAACCAGGGCTGGTCACCACCAGATCAGTGCCCGGCGGCGGTGCGACGAGCTCGACCGCCAGCCGCGCCTCGGTGCCACCCAGCGCCGCCAGCTGGGCCGGCGACGAGTCGGTGACGGTGACCGCGGCGCCCAGTTCGCCCAACACCCGGGCGGCACTGACGCCCGTAACCCGCGCCCCGGCCACCAGCACCCGGGCGCCGTTGAGGTCACCGGTGAAGTCACTGGTGCCATTGATCGGTACGCGCATCGAGGTCACCCTCCGGCAGCAGCCAGCCACTCGCTGTAGAATATTCCTGCGCCCAGCGCGCAACACATCGCCGCGAGCAGCCAAAACCGAATGATGACTGTGGTCTCGGCCCACCCCGCCAGCTCGAAGTGGTGGTGAAACGGTGCCATCCGGAACGGCCGGCGGTGGGTAGTGCGAAACACCGCTACCTGGATCACCACCGACAGCGCCTCCACCACGAACAGCCCACCGATCACCACGAGGAGCAGCTCGGTTCGGGTCACCACGGACAGGCCGGCCAGCAGCCCGCCGAGGGCCAGCGACCCAGTGTCGCCCATGAAGATCCTCGCCGGAGGGGCGTTCCACCACAGGAACCCGATGCACCCACCGACCGCAGCGGCGGCCACCACGGCCACGTCGAGCGGGTCGCGCACGGTGTAGCAGCCGGGGACCGCCTGGACGGTGCAGTCCTGGGTGAACTGCCAGAACGAGACGATCACGTAGGTTGCCAGCATCATCGCAGCCGACCCCGCCGCCAGTCCATCCAAACCGTCGGTGAGGTTCACCGCGTTGGACCACGCGGACACCAGCAGGTAGCTGAAAACCACGAAGCCGGCGACGCCAAAGGACACCACGGCGACATCTCGCACGAAGGATAGGTGGGTCGACGCCGGGGAAATGCCATCGACGTCCCGGAAACCCACTGCCAGAGTCCCGAAGAGGACTGCCGCGATCAGCTGCCCAACCAGCTTGGCGGTCTTGCTCAGACCCAGGTTTCGCTGCCGGCGGATCTTGATCAGATCGTCGAGGAATCCGACCACGCCGAGCACCGTGGCGAGCAACAGCACCAGCAGTCCCGACGCGCTGATGCCGTGACGGGTGACGGTGAGATGGGCGACCAGGTAGCCGCTCCACATGGCCAGCAGGATGGCCACCCCGCCCATCGTGGGCGTGCCCCGCTTGCTCTGGTGATTCTGCGGTCCCTCCTGCCGGATCTCCTGCCCGAGGCCCTTCCGGGTGAACAACCGGATCAGGTAAGGCGTGAGCAGAATGGAGACCAGCATGGCGATCCCGGAGGCGACCAGAATGGTGCTCACTGGCTGCTCCCGGCATTCGCGCCGGCCGCACCCAGCAGTCCTTCGGCAACCCGTTCCAGCCCGACCGACCGGGACGCCTTGACCAGCACCACGTCGCCACGAGTGAGTTCGCCGCGAAGTAGCTCGAGCGCGGCAGTCACGTCACTCACCAGCACCGAGTGCGGCACGACCGAGTGCAGTGGCCGGGCCTGCTCCCCCACCACCACGAGCCGGTCGACGCCGAGGCGCACCGCGAGGGCGCCGATCTCCCAGTACACCTCGGTCTCAGCCTCGCCAAGCTCGGCGAGCGGGCCGAGCACCGCCCAGCTGCGCCGTTGCGCGCCGGCCATCGCGACCAAGGTCCGCAACGCAGCGGCGACCGACTCGGGGTTGGCGTTGTAGGCGTCGTTGACCACGGTCACCCCGTCGGGGCGGTCGGTGACCTCCAACCGCCAGCGCGACACCGGCCGATAGCCCGCGAGCATCACGGCGATACCCGCGGGGGTGGCACCGAGCTCCAGGGCCACCGCGGCCGCGGCCAGCGCGTTGGACACCTGATGCTCGCCGGGCACGACCAGCTGCACCGGGACCTCCCCGGTCGGGGTGACCAGGCGAAACCAGGGGAAACCGCGGTCGTCCAGAGCGACGTCGACTGCGCGCACCTGGGCCGCTGCGGACCGCCCGAAGCGCACCACCCGGGCTGCGGTGCGCCGGTCCATCGCGGCAACCGCGGCGTCATCGGCGTTGAGCACTGCCACCGCGCCGGCCGGCAGCGCCTCGACCAGCTCACCCTTGGCGGTGGCCACCGCGTCCCGGGAGCCGAACTCGCCGAGGTGCGCCGAGCCGACGTTGAGCACCACCCCGATCGCCGGTGGTGCGACCCGGCACAGCGCGGCGATCTGGCCGGGGCCCCGCGCGGAGAGCTCCAGAACCAGGTGCCGGGTGGCCTCGTCAGCGCGCAGCGCGGTCCAGGGGTGGCCGATCTCGTTGTTGAACGATCCCGGTGGCGCGATAGTGGGGCCCAGTGGGGCCAGCAGCGTGGCCACCATGTCCTTGGTGGAGGTCTTACCCGACGATCCGGTCAGGCCCACCACCTGCAGGCCCGTCTGGCTCAGCGTGTGCACCACGGTCTGCGCCAGCCGGGCCAGCGCGGCCAGCACCGCAGCGCCCGCGCCGTCGGTGTCCGCGGCTAGCGCATACGACCGCGCACGCGAGCCGCCCCCCGGCCGGGGAGCGAGCACCGAGGCGACACCGACGGGCCGCCCCGCGAGTACCCCGACGGCGCCTGCAGCCACGGCGGCGACGGCGAAGTTGTGCCCGTCGGCCCGCTCGCCAGGCACCGCGACGAACAACCCGCCGGGCGCCACACGGCGGGAGTCGAACTCGACGCTGCCGGACACCACCTCGGCACCGTCGCAGCCGTGCACGGCGCCGCCGACCGCGCTGGCCACCTCGGCCAGGGTCAGTGGAATCACCGTGCACTCCGGTCTGCCAGAGCCCGCGCGAGCACCTCGGCATCGGAGAACGGGTGCGTGATGCCGTGCACCTGCTGGCCGGTCTCGTGGCCTTTGCCTGCAATGACCACCGCGTCCCCGGGCCCGGCCCGGGTGACGGCGTGCGCGATCGCCTCGGCCCGGTCGGCGATCTCCACGACTTCAGCGGGCCCGGCGCGGGCGCCGGCGAGCATCGCGGCCCGGATCACTGCGGGATCCTCGGTACGCGGGTTGTCATCGGTGACCACCAGCAGATCCGCGAGACGGGCTGCCTCGGCACCCATCAGTGGCCGCTTGCCGGTGTCGCGGTCCCCGCCACAACCCAGCACCACCAACATTCGCCCCGGGACCTGGGCGCGCACCGCGTCGAGTAGCGCGCCGACCGCGGCGGGCTTGTGGGCATAGTCGACGACAGCAAGAAAGTCCTGGCCGCGGTCCACCTTCTGCATCCGGCCGGGTACCTCCGCTGCGGCGATGCCGGGCAGCACCAGCCGGGGGTCTGTGCCCGTCGCATGCGCGACAGCTAACGCGACGAGCGCGTTGGTGACGTTGAACGCACCCGGCAACCGCACCGCCATCCGCTTGTCGAACCCGTCCGGGCCGAAGGCGCGAAACATCTGGCTGCCCGACGGCTGGGCAGCGACGTCGGCCGCGTGCCAGGTCGCTTCGCCGCCCAGGGAAACCGTCGTCGTCTCACTGGTGACCAGCCGCTGTCCCCAGACGTCGTCGACGCACACCACCTCGGCCCTGGCCCGCCCATCGAACAACATCGCCTTGGCGGCGAAGTAGTCCTCGAGATCGGCATGGAAATCAAGGTGGTCCTGGGACAGGTTGGTGAACGCGCCGACCGCGAAGGTGGTACCCGCCACCCGGCCCAGCGCCAACGCATGGCTGGAGACCTCGATGGGCACATGGGTGACACCGCGCTCAAGCATCAGCGCCAGCAGCGCCTGCAGGTCCGGTGCTTCCGGAGTGGTGCACGCGCTGGTTAGGAGCGCATCGCCAATCCGCGTCTGCACCGTGCCGAGCAGGCCGGTGGCCGCGCCAGCCGCCCGCAACCCCGCCTCAAGCAGGTACGCCGTGGTGGTCTTGCCAGAAGTGCCGGTAATCCCGAGCACCGCCAGCCGAGTGGAGGGGTCACCGAAGATCTGGGCGGACAGCGTACCCAGCACCGACCGGGGGTCCGGGTGCACCAGCACCGGGATAGTGGCACCGGCCAGCGCCGGGCGATGCGCACCGGCGGGGTCGGTGAGCACTGCGGCGGCGCCAGCGGCCAGTGCGGTGCAGGCGAAGTCGGCGCCATGCGGGCGGCCGGGAGTCAGGCTGGGCAGCGCCGCGAACAGATCGCCCGGGAGCGCCTGCTGGGCGCGCAGCGTGACACCGGTGACCAGGGTCTGATCGGGGATCCGGTCTGAAGCCCGATCGGAGCTCCGATCGGGGGCCGAGAAGGTCGCGCCGACGAGTGCGGCCAGCGCGGTCACCGGAGTTGGCACGGTGTGCGACGGCCGCAGCGGTGTCTCGGTCAACGAGGAAGTCACAGGGGCAGTCACGGTCCGGAGTCAGGTGCAGGGTCTGCTGGAAACCAGGCGCTAAGCCGGTTGCGGAGCTACGCGAGCACGAAGGTTACCGGCGGGCCGATCCGCGACGTGGGCGGACCCGACGCAGTCGACATCGGGCTGCTCACCCCAGCCGATGTCGACTGGACGTGACCAGGAATCCGCCAGCATCGGCACCCGCGTGGCCGAGGAGTGCACGATCTGGTTGAAGATGGCGGTGTCGCGTTCTCTCTGGGCGGTGGCGCTTTGTCGGAATGCGACGGCCCCGGCCCCCGGAGGCACCATGGCCAGCACAACGAACGCAACGCGGCGGATCCTGGCGCATGGTCTCGGCCGCAACGGGGTACGTAGTGCTGACCTCGACCGTTGGGAGGGCCGATGGACTCCGAGCGGGCCAAGAAACTGCTCACGGATCAGCTCGCCGAGCTGGACGACCGCGAGCGGTGGGCACGCCGCCGCGACGACGCACAGCTGCCCGATCAAGGCGCGCTCAGCCAGCATCCTGCGGACTATGGCAGCGACCTCACCGACGAGATGGAGCGCGAACTGATGGTAAAGACGATCAGCTGGGAGCGCCAGCAGATCATCGGTGCACTGCAGCGGATCGCGGCGGGCACCTACGGCCGATGCCGGGTCGACGGTGAGCCGATCGATGACGACCGGTTGGAGGCCCAGCCGGTGGCGGACCTGTGCTTACGGCACCAAGTGGAAGCCGAGCGCTCCGGCGTGCGCTGACGCTCGCGCGTCTACTCAGGCCTGCTCTGGTCGCTCGGCTATCCGGTCGCGCTCGACCACTCGCATCGCCGCCTCCTCGGCGGACGCGGCGCCGCCGTCGATGCCGGCGTCGATCGCCTCGACTGAGTTTGCCGGCTCGCCGTCCGGATCAGCCTCGGCTGGCGTGATCCGCCCTGCTCTGGTGTCATCGATGTCGGCGATCTGTTCCGGCGACTGCAACACGTCGGGGCGCTCGCGGGCCAGCCGCTCGTCCAGCGTCTCCGGCTCGCTGAGTTCGGCGGCCGTGACGCGCCGCTCGTCGAGCAAGTAGGGCCGATCGGGCGGCACATACCCGGCGTCCAAACCATCGGCACCGGGCGGGGCGACGAGCGACTCGCTGGTCTCCAACTGGACGCTGGCACCGAGGTCCGGGGCCTCGGGCTGCGGCTCGTAGTCGTGTTGTCGTGGCATTCGCGACTCCTCTCACGGGCTCAGCCTGGCTCGCTGATAGAACACGCGAACCTGATCGATTGGTGTGCCGGCGGCCAGCCGCGCCAAGATACTGCGAACACGGGCGGTCGGCCAGTGTTGAGCATCGCGCCGACGGTGCAGAATCGATACCTAAGCGCGCGAACCAGGCGCTCCCACCGGCGCGCCAAGCGCCGGCATCGGGCAACCCGTGCTCGTAGCTTCGTCGCCGCGGTATCTGCTCCGCCATGCGAAACAAGGCACCCGAAGCCCGCCGGAATACACGACACCAGCGCCGACGACCGGCTGCCGCTCGCCTACGCTCTCGGCACGCACGCACGGCGGCACCCACTGGCCGCCGAGATGATCAGTCGGCGTCCCAGTACCGTCCGGTGGGCCGCGATCGTGGAGCTGTCTCAGCTAGTCCAGGGTGAGGGTGGCGATGGGACTAGGTCCGGGTGATAGCGGGATCTGGTAGCGCCCTGCCAGGTAGGAGGCGATGTCGTGGAACAGCGGCGCGGCATTGGCGACGGCTGGGTTGTCAAGCGTGATCCCGACCACGAAGCGTGGGGCGTCGGCGGGCAGTATTCCCACGAAGTTGATCCAGTAGTTCGAGTTGCTGTAGCAGCCGCAGGCGGGGTTGACCTGCTGCGCGGTGCCGGTCTTGGCGGCAATCTGGTAGCCGTCCAGCGCCGCCTGCGGGCTGGTCCCCTGCTGCCCACGCTCGTTCTGCACGACCGCGCGCAGCATGTCCCGAACGGTATGCGCGGTCTCCGGGCTGACCACCCGCACGCCCTCAGGCCGTGGGGTCGCGGTGCGGGTGCCATCCGGGGCGATCTCAGCGCTGACGATGCGTGGGGGGATACGCAGGCCATCGTTGGCAATCGCCTGGTACATCCCGGCCATCTGCAGCACGGTCATCGAGAGGCCTTGACCGATGGGCAGGTTGGCGAACGTGCTGCCCGACCACCGGTCACGGGGCGGCACGCGGCCGGCACTTTCTCCGGGCAACCCCACACCGGTGCGCTGGCCCAGTCCCATCCGCTGAAGCATGTCAACGAAGCGGTCCTCGCCGATCCGCCGGGCGGTGAGCAGCGTGCCGACGTTGGATGAGCGGGCCAGCACCCCGGTGAACGTAAGGTTCAGCGTGCCGTGTCGCCACGCGTCGGAGACCGTCCGGTCGGCGACCCGCAGTTCGCCGGGGACTTGCAGCGGGGTGTCCGGCCGGACGATACCGCTCTCGATCGCCGCGGCGGCGGTGACCACCTTGTTCACCGAACCTGGCTCGAAGGGTGCCGACGCAGCCGGGTTGGCCAGCAGTTCAGGAGTCGCTGCCGCGAGGTTGTTCGGGTCGAAGGTGACGTCGTTGGCGATCGCGTAGACCTCGGCGGTGCGCGCGTCGAGCACCACCGCGCTAGCCGCCTTGGCGCGATGTTTCCGCGCGTAGTCGCCGAGCATCTGCTGCAGGGTGAATTGCAGGTCGGAGTCCAAGGTGAGCTCCAGGCCCGAACCCGGTACCGGCGGCCGAACCGCGCGCTCGCTACCCGGGATGATCGTGTCCGAGCCCTCTGCGGTATCAACCACCCGGCGACCGTCCCGGCCGGCCAGCAGAGTGTCCTCGTGGTTTTCCAGGCCGACCAGTCCCCGCACTTTGCGCTCGTCGGCGCGCCAGTTCGCCACTCCCAGGACGTTGGCTGCGAGCTCACCGCCGGGGTACTGCCGGATCTCCCGGTGCTCCGCGCTGATCTCCGGGAAGTCCTGCTGGATCGCCCTGGCCTGGGCTGGCCGCACGAAAGGGGCGAGCAGCACCGTAGTGCGGTCGCTGCGCAGCTGGCTGAGGATCTCCTGCTCGGACACCGGCGGCCCGAGCACCTGGGCCACCCGGCGCGCCATTGCCTGCTTGTGCAGGTCCGGATCGGCGCGGATCGCGCGCTGCTCCGCGACGATCCGCAGCGGCTGCGCGTACAGGGCCTGGGCCTGCACACTGAACGCCAACGGCGTGCCATTACGGTCAGTGATTGTGCCGCGCTCGGCGGGCAGGGTCTGGACAGTGGTGCGCTGGTTCGAGGCCTGCGCCGAGAGTTCCGCCGCCTGCAGTCCCTGCAACTGGACCAGCTTGAGTCCGGCGATCACGAGCGCGATGACGAGAACGATTCGGCCCAGCACCAACCGGTTGCGCAGCGCGCCAGCCGACGAGCTGGCTTTCGACGAGCCCAGTCCACGGCGGCGCCGAGATCTGCCCATCAGGTACCGCCGAGCGGCGTCGGTTGGGCGGGCGCTGGTGGTAGCTGAGCAGGCGCTGGTGGGGCGGGCGCGGTAGCCCGCCGAGGCTGGCCGATCAGGACAACGGCGCCGTCCGGGCGGACGACCAGCCGCGCTGGATCCCCGGCCGGTACCATGCCCAGCTCGCGAGCCTTGCGAGCCACCTCGGGCGCGGTTTCGAGGTTGGCCACCTCGCGGCCGAGGTTCTCCGAACGCTCCGTGAGGTTCCTCGCCGCTTCCCGGGCACTGCGCAGGTGATAGGAATCGGCAGCAGCCGCCGTGGATAACCACAGCGTGGCCACCAGTGCCACCGCCAGCAGCACCATCATCAGCACCACGAAGGGCGCCCGGCGCGCGGCGTCCGCGCTGGCCCGGGCAGCGGATGGCGCTCCCGCGCGCTGCGCGCGCCGAGCATAAGCCCGCTGGACGGCCCGGGAGCGCACCCGCTCGGATTCGGTGCCTGGTCGACGGGTGGGCGCGGCTGTCCTGCCGCGCCCACCCGTCGGCGAAGTCGCGGTGCGCGCGGGAGCCGTCACGAAGTCCCCTCCGGACCATCAGCTCGGTGCTCAGGAGCCGGCGCGATGCGTTGCGCGGCGCGCAGCCGCACCGAGGCTGCCCTCGGATTCACTTCGGTCTCGGCCGAGCCGGCCTGCTCGGCGCCGCGGGTCAATGCGCGCAGCTGAGGTCCGTGGCCAGGCAATTCGACCGGCAGGCCGGGTGGGGTCCGCGAGGTGGTCAACTGCACCAACGCTCGTTTGACGATCCGGTCTTCCAGGGAGTGGTAGGACATCGCCACCAGCCGGCCGCCGACCGGCAGCGCACCCAGCGCGGCGGGTATCGCCGAGCGCAGCACCGCTAACTCGCCATTGACCTCGATGCGCAACGCCTGGAAAGTCCGCTTGGCGGGATGTCCACCCTGCCGTCGCGCCGCGGCGGGCACGCTGCGGTAGACGACCTCGACCAGCCGGGCGGTGCTGTCGAAGGGCGCTCGCTGCCGCTCGGCCTCGATCGCGGCGGCGATCCGGCCCGCGAAGCGCTCCTCGCCGTACTCCCGGAGCACCCTTGCCAGCTCGGCCTTCGAGTACCCGTTGAGCACGTCGGCTGCGGTGTGCCCAGTGCTGGGATCCATCCGCATGTCCAGCGCGGCGTCCCGAGCGTAGGAGAAACCGCGCTCGGCGGCGTCGAGTTGCAGTGAGGACACGCCCAGGTCGAACAGCACGCCGTCGAGGCGCCCGATGCCGAGGCGCTCCAGCACCTGGGGCAGCTCGTCATAGACCGCGTGCACCAGGTAAGTCCGCCTGGAGTAGGCCTGCAGCCGCTCTGCGGCCAGCGCCAGCGCCTGCGGGTCGCGGTCCAGGCCGACCAGGGTGAGCGCGGGATGGGCCGCGAGCAGGGCGGCCGCGTGCCCACCGAGGCCCACCGTGGCGTCGACCACCACGGCCGGGCGGTCCGCCAACGCGGGCCCGAGCAGTTCCAGGCACCGGTCCAGCAGCACGGGGGTGTGCTGGGGTGACGCGGCGTCACCAGGCAGGTGATCAACCACCGCCAGCCTCCCTCCGCTCACACCCACCTCCCCCGCCTCCTTGGTGTTGCGTTGAAGCCCTCCCCGGTGTCGCCAGGTCTCCGCCCGGTACGAGGCCCTGGCACCGGGGAAGGGGCGTCAGGGCCTTGCTGGTCCGCGTCGTTACACAGAAGTGGATGCAGATCCGGACGGAGGCCTTACGACACCGGGCTGGGTACTGCCTCACCGGCAGACCCGCCCGATCACATCACGCCTGGCAGCACCTCCTCCCGCGCCTGGGCGTAGGACTCCTCGTGTTCCTCCAGGTAGCGCTGCCAGGCCGCGGCATCCCAGACCTCCAGACGGTTGATCGCCCCGATTACCGCGCAGTCCTTGCTCAAGCCGGCATAGCGCCGCAGCTCGGATGCGATCGAGATGCGGCCCTGGCCGTCCGGGCGTTGCTCGTCGGTGCCAGCGAACAGGTACCGCTGGTAAGCCCGCACCGCCTCATTGGTGAACGGCGCCTGCGCCACCTTGCGGGCCATCTGCTCGAACTCGGCGCGCGGGAAGACATAGAGGCAGTGGTCCTGTCCCTTGGTGACCATCAACCCCCCTGCGAGCGCGTCGCGGAATTTCGCCGGCAGCGTCAACCGGCCCTTGTCGTCGAGCCGGGGTGTGTGGGTGCCCAGAAACACGATCACCCACCTCCCCAGCAGCCCGGCGGGCCAGCAGTGGAGCACCCCTGCACTCCACTGCAAACCACCGTACCCCACTTTCTGCCACTGTCAACGCATGCGACGCGCACCCTTCCCTTGCTGTACGTAATCGAGGCAGTTCAGCGGCACTGCAAGACAGGTGGGGCAGTAGCCTCGCTCACCGGTCGCTCGGCGGATCTCAAGGCCCCAGCGAGCCACCCACCACCCTCCCGGACCGGTCACGCAGCCCTCCAGGCCCCGAGGTGGGGGAAAGTGGGACTCGCCCCAGGATGCTTGTCACTGTCCGGACGGTATGAATACGCCGGTGCAGTTTGGTGATTGGGCTCGGTTTGAGCACACTCGACGCAGCGCTGGCGTTCACCGATCCCGGCACACCAGCGACCAGGCAGGTCGGGACGATGGTCAGGAGGTCGCGTGAGCAGGCAGCCCACGGGGGTGCAGCCGCCGCAACTGGCGGACGTGCGCGCTATCGCGCAGCGGATCGCGGGCAACATCGAGCGGGTGCTGGTCGGGAAACCTGACGCGGTCCGGATGGCGTTGATCACGCTGCTCGCCGAGGGTCACCTGCTGATCGAGGACGTGCCGGGAGTGGGCAAGACGTCGCTAGCCAAGGCGTTGGCCCGGTCCCTGGATTGCACGGTCTGCCGGATCCAGTTCACCCCGGACCTGCTGCCCAGTGACATCACCGGCGTGTCCGTCTTCGATCGCAGTACTGGGGACTTCGACTTCCGGCCAGGCCCGATCTTCGCCAACGTGGTGGTCGGCGACGAGATCAACCGGGCTTCCCCCAAGACCCAGTCCGCGCTGCTGGAGTGCATGGAGGAGCGTCAAGTCACCGTCGACGGGCGCAGCTACCTGCTGTCCGGCCCGTTCATGGTGATCGCGACTCAGAACCCGGTGGAGATGGAAGGCACCTATGCGTTACCCGAAGCCCAGCGCGACCGGTTCACCGCCCGCATCTCGCTGGGCTACCCGGATCCCGCCGCGGAGCTCGCGATGGTGGACGAACACGCGGCTGCCGACCCGTTGGCCGCGCTGAATCCGGTGTCCACCGCGGCCGAGGTGACAACCCTGTGCCAGGCGGTGCGCCTGATCCACGTGGCCGCTGATGTGCGCCGCTACGTCGTGGAAGTGGTCGGCGCCACTCGCCGGTTGCCCGAACTTCGGCTGGGCGCCTCGCCGCGCGCCACGCTGCAGCTGATCCGCACCAGCCGGGCTGCAGCTGCACTGGTCGGCCGGAACTTCGTGGTGCCTGACGACGTGCAGGCTGTCGCGCCGCAGGTGCTGTCTCACCGGCTGGTGCTCACCGCCGAGGCGCAGGCCGATCGGGTGTCACCGGAAGGCCTGGTGCAGACTGTGCTGGCGCGAGTGCCGGTACCCCAAGCACCAGCCGGGGCCGCGCCCGTCAGTGTTGACGGCCGCGGCGACCGCAATGTCGCCATGGCCTGGCACCGCTCACCCCAGGTGCCTTAGGTGCCCTGGCTGCGAGGCAGCCTGACCATCCGCGGCTGGTGCCTGTTGGCGGCCGGTCTCGTGGTGGCGCTGTGCGCGGTGCTGCTCAACGAGCGGGACCTGCTGCGAGTGGCGGCGTTCGCGGTGGCGCTTCCGCTGCTGGCCCTGCTGGTCGTCGGGTGCATCCAGGTCAGGCTGCGGGCCACCAGGGAGCCCGGGCCACCCCGGTGCCCGGTCGGCAGCGATTACCAGGTGCAGCTGGTGATGCGCTCCACCGGGCAGCTGAGCGGCAGGCTCTTGCTCGAGGACGGGGTGCCCTCCGTATTGGGCGCTTCGGGCGACGGTGCCCGGTTCGCGGTAGCGCGCCTGCCGCCGGACCGCGTGGTGCGGTTGAGCTACCCGCTACACCTGGTAGAACGCGGCGTGCACACCCTCGGCCCACTGGTCGCGCGGATCACCGATCCGTTCGGGCTAGCGGAGTACCGCTGCACGCTCGCCGGACATAACCGGCTGGTCGTGACGCCCGTAGTGGCTCCGCTGACCGGGATGCCCGGCGGGGGTGAGCTGGGTACCGGCGAGGCGGGCTCCGGACGGGCGGGCACCGGGCCAGGCCAGGACGCCGTCGTGGTGCGCGCTTACCGGCAAGGCGACGACATGCGCAAGGTGCACTGGCGCACGACGGCCCGGCGAGACGAGTTGATGGTGCGGGTCGAGGAGTGGCCCTGGCGCGGCGGCGCCACCGTGCTGCTGGATCACCGCGTCGCGGCACACCGCGGCAGCGGACCCACCTCGAGCCTGGAATACGCGGTGTCGCTGGCTGCCAGCGTGTATGTGCATCTGGTGCGGCGCGGTCAGCGGGTACGGCTGATCACGGAGGACGGACTGTTGCGGGCCGGCGGCACCGACGTCACCAACCACAACATCGATACCGGGCTCGACGCACTCGCCGCGCTGCGCGCGACCCACCAGCTGGACCTCGTCTGCGGCCCGGCGCTGGCCGGGGGGCAGGAGGTGGTCGCGGTACTGGGGGCGGTCAGGCTGGCGGGCGTCGAGCAACTGCTGGCGTACCGCCCGCGCGGGATGCGCAGCCACGCCGTGCTACTCGACGTCGCGGCCTGGGCCACTGACCTCGACGGGTCACCTGCTGCCGCGCCCGACCCAACGCAGGCCGCTCGCCTGCTCGTCGCGGCGGGCTGGTCGGTCACGGTGGCCCGCCCGGATCAGTCGCCGTCATCGGTGTGGGATCGGCTGTGCATCAGCTCTCGCAGCAAGCGGGAGGCGTTCCGATGACTGGGTTGCCCGCCCTTGTTTTGGCCGCCCTTGCTTGGGCCGCCCGTACTCTGGCCGCCACTGTGGCCGGGCTCACCGCCCGTGCGCTGTCCGCCGCCGTAGCCGGCACGGTGGCCGGGCTGGCTGTCGCGCTCGCCGCGACGTCGTTGGCCGGGGTGCTCACCGGATTGCGCTGGTGGGGCTACGTGGTGCTGACCATCGTTGTCGTGGTGGCGGCCGGAGTACTGCTGCGCTCGCTGCGGATGCCGCCCATCGTGGTCGCGGCCGGTCAGCTCGCCGCGCTGGTGGGGCTGGTCACCGCGGTGTTCGCCCACAGCGGCGGGTTCGCTGTCCTGCCCGGACCAACCGCGGTCGCCGAGCTGCGCTCCCTCCTCGGAGGGGCCGCCGAACAGATTCGGATCGGCGTGCCCCCGGTGCCAGCAAGCGCCGAACTGCTCTGCCTGGTGGTGCTCGCGCTCGGACTGGTCGCCATCGTCATGGACGCCCTGGCCGTCTCGGTCGCCGCGCCCGCCGCGTCCGGGCTGGTGCTGGTGTGCGTGGTCGCCGTGCCCGCCGCGGTGTCGGACCAGCTATTACCCTGGTGGACCTTCGTGCTGGGGGCCCTGGGCTTCGCGCTGCTGCTCACCATCGACGGTCAGCGCCGGTACCTGGCATGGGGTCAATCCACCGGGCGTCAATCCACCGGTCCTGGCGAGTACCTCAGTGCCGTACCCGCCGCGGTCGCGGTGACTACCGGCGCCCTCGTGGTGGCACTTGTAGTTGGGACGACGGTCACCGCCGTAGGCACCAATCAGGCTCCGGGCCACGGCCGCCAGGCCACTGGGATCGGGCTGAACCCCTTCACCTCGCTGCGCGGTCAGCTCAACACCGGGAACGTCGTGCACCTGTTCCGGGTCCGAGGGCTGGGACAGCGAGCCTACCTGCGGGCGCTGACGTTGAGTCGGTTCACCACCAAGGTGGGCTGGGGGCAGGGATCACTGGATACCTCGATACCGGCCGACAGTGGGGAGCAGGTCCCAGAGCGGCTGCCGCTGCCCGCCGGAGTGGCCCAGCCGGTATCCGGGTCGACGGTGCAGGTGCAGATCGAGCCGATCAACTACGCAGACAACTGGCTGCCCACCTTCGGCTACCCGCTGGTCCTGACAGGCATCGGCCCGGACTGGAGCTATGACCCCGACGCGATCACCATCTTCTCCGGCCGCCGCCAGCGGGCACAGCCCTACACCGAGCTCGGGGTGCTGCCCCAGCCCGATCCCCAGCTGCTGCGCGCCGCGGGTCCCGCTGGCACGCGCCTGTTTGCCACGGCCGATCCGCAATACCTCGACACCGGCGGGGTGGACCAGCGGGTCCGTCTGCTGGCTGCTCAGCTCACCGCGGGCACCCGGACAGCGTTCGACGCCACGGTCGCCATCAACCGGTGGTTCACCGAGCCCGCCAACGGGTTCCGCTATGACCTGCGGACCGTCCCGGGCAACAGCGGTGACGCGCTGGTGGACTTCCTGTTCACCGGGCACCGTGGCTACTGTGAGCAGTTCGCCTCGGCAATGGCGATCATGCTGCGAACGCTGCGGGTGCCGGCCCGGGTCGCGGTCGGCTTCACCCCCGGCACGTTCGAAGACGGTTCCCGGTTGATCACCACCGAGGACGCGCACGCCTGGGTGGAGGTCTGGTTCCCGGGTGCCGGCTGGCTGCCGTTCGACCCGACCCCGCTGTCGGACGGGCGCACCGTGATTCCGGGCTATGTGGCCCCCCGCGGGATCCCACCCGGAGGCGATTCGCTGCCGGCCCGGCCGCCGGTGACCGACACAACCGCGCCGACTCCGGACGCAGCCACCCCAGCATCGCAGCAACCCGTTGCCGGTAACCCCGGCCTCGGCGCTGGAACCAGGATCGGACTGGTCATCGCGGGGCTGCTGGTGCTTGCCACACTGGCGGGGCTCACCCCGCTGGCCGTGCGCGAGGCCCGCCGCCGGCGGCGGTTGTACCTGGTCGACGGCGGCGGACCGCAAGCAGTCTCAGCCGCGTGGGAGGAGGTCTTGGCTGAGTCCGCAGACCGTGGGGTAGTGCACCCCGTCGGCGAGACCGTGCGCGCGCGGGCTCAGCGGCTGGCCCGCGAGCACACCCTGGACGAAGCGGGGCAAGCCGGGCTGCGCACCCTGGTCGGGACCGTGGAGCGATCCTGGTACGGCAGCGCTGTCCGCGCCCCCGCTCGGGGCACGCTCAGCCCCGACACCAGCGCCCGCGACGCCGATCGTGAACTCCGCGACGCCGTGGACGCCGTGCGCGCCAGTTTCGCTCGATGCGCCCCGCCGACGAGGACGGCCCGGCTGTTACCACGCTCGGTGCTGCCCCGGCGGCGCTGACGGCAGTCGCCTAATGGTCCTCGAAGCGGCGACGGAACCGCTGCTCCATCCGCTGGGCCAGCGTGCTGCGGCCGTCCCCGGCCGACGAGCGGCCAGGTGATGCTCGGCCCTCGCCAGCAGGACGGCGGGAGAAGATCGCGACGACGGCACCGGCAAACATCACCAGGAAGCCGAAGACGCTGACTACCGGGATCCCGAACGGCCACGGGGCCATGACACCGGCAACGAGAAGCAGCAAGCCCAGCGCGAAAAGCGCTATCCCCTGGATCCGACGGCGGTGGGACCGGCTACGCATCCGGGCGCCCCGGACGTTCGACGCGAACTTGGGGTCCTCTGCATAGAGCGCGCTCTCGATCTGGTCGAGCAGACGCTGCTCGTGCTCGGAGAGTGGCATCGCTCCTCCTCCGGCACTCGGGTTATCGATCACGAGGTTATCGATGACAAGGTTTCGATGGTGGCCAGTGTCGACGGTAGTACCTGGGATCGCCGGGCGGCCACCGTGGTCTCCTCTCCTCGAGGATACGAGCCCGGAGCGGTGCCGACTAGCCGAACTGCGCACCCGTTTCGCCGCGAGTGCTGGTCTTCACCGGATCGGCCCGCCCCGGTTCGTCCAACAGGGTTGCCAGCCGCACCGCTGCGCTGCCGAACTTCGACCGCGCAGCGTCCGCGGCCCGTTCGGCATGAGTCCAGCTCGCTGTGCCCCCATTCGCAGTACCACCGTCCAGGGTGAGTTGCTCGGCCGCACCACCCCCGGCCAGTTGTTCCACCCGCACCCCCAGCAGCCGGACCGCCACCCCGTGCGGCAGGTGACCGTCCAGCAGGTCAGTGGCCGCCCCGAACACCTCCTGCGCGGAGTCGGTCGGAGCGGCCAGCGTCCGGGAGCGCGTGACGGTGGTGAAGTCGGGGTAGCGAACCTTCAGCGTGATCGTGCGCCCACGCAAGCCGCGGCCGCGCAGCGTGGCCGTCGTGCGCTCGACCAGCCGCAGCAGCTCGCGACGTAGCACCACCCGGTCGGCCACGTCCTGGGCGAAAGTCTCCTCGGCACCCACCGACTTCTCCGGCACATCGGGTACCACCCGTCGCTCGTCCCGGCCGTTGGCGAGCTCGTGCAAGTGCCGGGCCGACGCGTCGCCCACGGCGCGACGCAGTGCGGGCAGCGGCGTGCTCGCGACATCGGCCACGGTGCGACAGCCCAGCCGGTGCAGCACCTGCGCGGTGCGCTGGCCCACCCCCCACAACGCGGAAACCGGCAACGGGTACAGGAACTCGAGCACGCCGTCGACGGGCACCACGAGCAGGCCATCCGGTTTGGCCAGTCCCGAGGCAAGCTTGGCGAGGAACTTGCTCCGGGCCACCCCTACCGAGCAGGTCACCCGGTATGCGTCATAGACTTGTCCGCGGACCCACTCCCCGATCCCGGCCGGGCTCATCCCCAACCTGCGCACCGAGCCGCCAACGTCGAGGAATGCCTCGTCCAGGCTCAGCGGCTCGACCAGCGGGGTGATCTCGCGGAAGAGCGCCATCACCCCACGAGAGACCTCCGTATAACGGGGGAAGTGCGGTGGCACGAACTCGGCTTGCGGGCACAGCCGGCGGGCCTGCGCAACCGGCATCGCCGAGCGGACCCCGAAAGCCCGGGCCTCGTAACTGGCCGAGAGCACGACACCGCGATCCCCTGCCGGGTTGCTCCCGCCCGCCACCACGACGGGCCGCCCGGTCAGCTCAGGACGTTCACGAACCTCGACTGAGGCGTAGAAGGCATCCATGTCGACGTGCAGCACGGGGCAGCCCGAGTCATCGGCACGCTGGGCACCGGCCCGGTGCACCCGGAGTAGATCGGCACGGGGTAAATCGACACGGGGTAAATCGGCACTACGCCCCATGACAGCCTCCACGAAACGAACACATGTTCGACACCTGCCATGTTAGCCGTTCATCACCGGGCACCGGGCCAGCGCATGTAGCCGGCTGGCGATGTCGCGCAGTGGCGCCCGCCCCGCCGCGGACCGCTCCAGCTCGGCGAGCTGGTCAGCGGCTCCGGGGTGGGCTTCCAGTACGCCGCCAGGGAGCAGGTCGGCGACCACCCCGTCACCCTGGACCAGCTCGACGCTCAGACCACTGGCCTCCAGCAGGGCGATGAGGCCATCGGTATCGAAGCGGCGCAGCAAAGGGTCAGTCACACCGAGCCTGCCCTCCGGGTCGTCGAGCGCCAAGCGTGCCTCAGCCAGCCGGCCGGCCAAGGCACGGACAAGTACCGCCGCGTACCGGTTGGCCACCAGGACCGATACTGCGCCGCCGGGCGCGGTGGCATCGACCAGCGCCCGGACCGCCCCGGCGACGTCCTCGACCACCTCGAGCACACCGTGCCCGAGTACCAGGTCGGCACTGGCCGCGGGGACGGCATCGGCCAGCGAGTCGGCATCTCCCTGCACCGAGCTCACCAACCGCTGGACACCGGCGTCCACGGCTCGACGGTGCAGCGTGGCGAGCGCATTGGGACTGGGATCGACCACGGTCACCGCGCACCCGGATCGGGCCAGCGGCACGGCCCAGCCCCCGCTGCCACCGCCCACGTCCAGTACCCGAGGGGCGACGCCCAGCCGGCGACGGGCCGCGGCGACCTCGGCCTCCAGTGCTCGGTGCACCGCAGAGGCTCGCATGCGCAGCACCCTAGAGGGGTCCCGCGCCACCATCGTCGCGGGACGCGGCGGGAGACCACTGAGCTGGCGCACCATAAGCTGCACCGATGCGAACCGTGGCGGTGCTCAGCCTCAAGGGCGGGGTGGGCAAAACCTCGGTGGTGCTCGGACTCGCTGGGGCCGCTCTGCAGCGGAGGATCCGGACCCTGGTCGTGGACCTCGATCCGCAGGGAAACTGCACCGTAGCCCTGGACCCCGGCGTCACGAAGTCGACGCTGGCCGACGTGCTGGCTGCTCCCACGCGTTCGGTGCTGAGGTCTGCGATCGCACCCAGCGGCTGGGGCGAGGGCCTAGACGTCCTGGTCGGCGCCGAAGAGGCCGAGGCGCACAATCGGCCAGTTCCTGACGTCACGCAGCTGCGCTGGCTGGACCACGCGCTGTCCACCCTGGACGAGGCAGCCGGCGACCCGTCGTACCGGCTGGTGCTGTTGGACTGCCCGCCTTCGCTGGGCCTACTCACCCGCTCGGCGCTGGTCGCAGCCGACCGTGCGCTGCTGATCACCGAACCGACCATCTACTCGGTTGCTGGCGTACAGCGTGCCTTCGAGGCCGTGCAGCACGCGCGCGAGCACAACACCCAGCTGCAAGCTCTGGGAGTGGTGGTCAACCGGGTCCGGGAACGCTCCAGCGAGCACATCTACCGGATCGACGAGCTCCGAGAAATCTTCGGGCCGCTGGTGCTACCCACCGTGCTGCCCGACCGCTCAGCGGTACAACAGGCTCAGGGCGCCGGCCTCCCGATCCAGCGCTGGGACACGCCCGGCGCGCGGGAGATCACGATGGCCTTGGACGTACTGCTGGCCCGGCTGGTGCGTACCACCCAGCTCAGACGGCGCACCGCGGCCGACATGACAACGACCGAAGAGGCGGGAGTCTGACCCCTTACGGTACCCGGATCAGCCCTGTCCGGGCTGGGACTGGCCGTGCGGAGGCAGGGCCTGCGGCGAGGTGGGCTGCGGCGCCGGTTCTCCAGCGGTGACCTCACCAGCGACCGGCGTCCCGCGCATCGAGGCGCGGATCTGCTCCATCCGGGAGCGACCCGCCATGTCCATCGTGGACTGCTGCACCTCCAGCATCCGCCCCTGCACCGAGTTCTGGGCCAGCTCGGCGGACCCGACCGCGTTGGCGTACCGGCGTTCGATCTTGTCCCGGACCTCGTCGAGCGACGGTGTGTTGCCCGGCGCGGCCAGCTCGGACATCGACCGCAGCGAGTCGGAGACCTGCTCCTGCATCTTCGCCTGCTCCAGCTGAGAGAGCAGCTTCGTCCGCTCCGCGATCTTGCCCTGCAGCACCATCGCGTTGCGCTTGACCGCCTCCTTGGCCTGGCCGGCCGCCTGCAGGGACTGGTCGTGCAGCGTCTTGAGATCCTCCACGGACTGCTCCGCCGTCACCAGCTGGGTGGCGAAGGACTCAGCGGCTTGCTCGTACTCCTGCGCCTTGACCCCATCACCCTTGCCCCTCGATTCGTCAGCGAGCACCAATGCCTGCCGGGTCGAGGATTGCAACTTCTCGATCTCACCGAGCTGGCGGTTAAGCCTCATCTCCAGCTGGCGCTGGTTGCCGATGACGGCGGCGGCCTGCTGGGACAGCGCCTGGTGCTGCCGCTGCGCCTCCTCGATGGCCTGCTGGATCTGCACCTTGGGATCAGCGTGCTCGTCGATCTTGGACGAGAACGCCGCCATGAGGTACTTCCATGCCTTCACGAACGGGTTGGCCATCTCCTCCGCTGCCTCCTCATGAGCCGCATGCTGACCCCATGGTGTCAGGTGCGGAGCAGCGCTTCCACCGGCCCTAGGGAGAACGCGGGAATGCCCCGAACTGGTACCGGGGCTCAGGCCGCCACCAGCTCGGCCGGGACCGTGTCGAGCACCTCAGGCAGGTAAACCGGGCCGAGATCGTTCGCCACCAACCGCAACAGCTCATCCAGCGGCAGGTCAAGCGCGTCACAGATCGACGCGAGGAGCTCGCTGGACGCCTCCTTACGGCCCCGCTCCACCTCGGAGAGATAACCCAGGCTCACCCGGGCAACCCGGGACACCTCGCGCAGCGTGCGGTGCTGCGAGGTTCGCGTCCGACGCAGCCGCTCGCCGATAGCCTCCCGCAGCAGCGTCATCGCGTATCCCTTCTGGGTGCCGTCCGGGCCTACGGGGCACCGGCTTGCTTGCCCCCACCGTACTCAGAGCTGGCTACTCGAGCGTCCGCCGTGGGCGAACGCCGCGCCGCGTCACAGCATTCGCAGCGGTCATACTGCCGCCTCCGCGAGACCAAGTACGTCGGCGGGATCATGGCAGCGCGACCGTCCGGCGACCGGTAGCACGCAGCCGCAACGCCCGCATGACATAGTCGACGCCGGTGACGACGGTGAGCACTACCGCGATGCCCATCACCATCCACAGCACCGGATCGGCCGCCGGTGGCAGCGGCAGGACGTAGAGCCCGATCGCGACGGCCTGCGCGAATGCCTTGACCTTCCCGCCCCGGCTGGCCGGGATAACCCCGAGCCGCAGAACCCAGAAGCGCAGCACGGTAACACCCAGCTCGCGGACGGCGATCAGCATGGTGATCCACCACGCCAGCTCGCCCAGCAGGCTCAGGCCTACCAACGCTGCCCCGATCAGCGCCTTGTCCGCAATCGGATCGGCAATCGTGCCGAAGTTGGTGACCAGCCCGCGACGTCGGGCCAGGTCGCCGTCGAGCCGGTCGGTGAGCGAGGCGACACAGAAGATCACCGCTGCAGTGACCCGCCATGCCGGATCTTTGCCGCCATCGGTGAACAAGGCGAGCACGAACACCGGTACCAGCACCATCCGTGACATGGTCAGCAGGTTGGCCACGTTCCACAGCGGGACCTTGGTTGCTGGCGGCGGGCTCACGGCGCGCCGCCGGCCGGGGCGACCAGCTCCACCGGCTCGACGACCAGGTCGACGCCCTGAGCCACGAGCACTCGGCAACGCACCAGGTCGCCGACCGTGAACGAGTCGGCTCCCGGTCCGGTGACCACGACGCATTCGCCGTCCACCTCGGGGGCCTGGTGCTCGGCGCGCCCGGCAGCCTCGCCGCTCGCATCCTCTTCGATCAGTACCTCGACAATGTCCCCGACCCGCTCCTCGGCGCGCTGCGCGGTGAGCTGCTCGACCAGCCCGCTGATCCGGGCCACGCGCTCGGCGATGGTGTCCCGGTCGTGACCCCCGGGCAGGGCAGCGGCCTCGGTGCCGTCCTCGTCGGAGTAGCCGAACACGCCCACCGCGTCCAGCCGCGCCTCGGTGAGGAAGCGCTCCAGTTCAGCGACGTCGGCCTCGGTCTCCCCGGGAAATCCCACGATCACGTTGCTGCGCGCCCCAGCTCTGGGCGCTTGCTGCCGGATCTGGCCCAGCAGTGCCAGAAAGGACTCGCGCGAGCCGAACCGGCGCATTCGCCGTAGCACCGGCTCGCTGGCGTGCTGGAAGGACAAGTCGAAGTAGTCAGCCACCCCGGCGGTGCCGGCGATCGCAGCGACCAGCGAAGGGCGGGTCTCGGCCGGCTGCAGGTAGGAGACCCGGGTACGCAGGACGCCGGGAACGACGGCCAACCGGCGCAGCAGCTCCTCCAGAGCGCCGGGATGGCCCAAGTCCTTGCCGTAGGACGTGGAGTTCTCGCTGACCAGAACCAGCTCGCGGACTCCCGTGCCGGCCAGCCACACCGCCTCTGCCAGTACCTCGTCGATCGGGCGGGACACAAACGCGCCGCGGAAGGTAGGAATGGCGCAGAACGCGCAACGCCGGTCGCAACCCGACGCGATCTTCAGCGGGGCGACCGGGGAGTCATCCAGCCGGCGCCGTGGCACTCGGGGGCCCCAGCCGTGCCCGGGCAGCGCGGGACCGGCCGCAAGTGCAGCGGGCCGCGACACCGGGCTGATCGGTAGCAGGGTGCGACGGTCCACCGGCCGGTGCACTGGCACCGGCCGCCCGGCTAGTACGTCGCGCAGCCGACCACCCAGCTCCGGATAGGCGTCGAACCCCAGTACCGCGTCGGCCTCGGGCAGGTTCTGCGCCAGTTCGGTGCCGTAACGCTCGGCGAGGCAACCCACGGCGATCACCTTGGCGCCGGTGTCCGCAGCCGCCAGCAGGGTGTCAATGGAATCTTTCTTAGCCGCGGCGACGAAACCGCAGGTGTTGACCACCACCACATCAGCCGCGCCGCCATCGGCGTCCACCAGCTCCCAGCCGTCCTCGGTCAGCCGGCCCGCCAGTTCCTCGGAATCGACCTCGTTGCGGGCACAGCCCAAGGTGACCAGCGCGGCACGCGGGGACTTCGACTGGGAGGACACGGACTCAGGGTAGCTGGCCGCCCTCCATTATCAGGCGCACCAGCTTCCAGACCCCACTGACGGATCGCATCCGTGGTTGCAGCCAGTTGGATCGAGGCGCTCCGCACGTCGAAGTGCATCCGCCACACCTGCCTCGAAATCCGCAAACCGGAGACCATTCTTCTGGTACCCAGGCGCCTGCTTGGTCAGTTGGCGCAGGACGGCCTTCGCACTGCACAGGGGCGCTGTGCAGTCTGATGATGCAGTAACAACCACAGCTTGAAGCACGGAGTCGACATCGCGGCGGGGACCTATAACACTCACCGGACGCCGTCAGTCAGCGGCGACATGAGAACCGAGCAGGTCGATGAGCCGAGTTCCCTCGGATTCGTCGCCGAGCTTAAATCTAACGCCGCCGTGAGTGAACAGCAGCCTCGCGCGTTGCAACTGACTCTGGAGAAAATCCATCCGGAACCGGACACGACCGAATCCTCGGCAAGGTCCAGACGTTCTTAGTCAGCGTCTACCATCTCGCCCTCAAGCCGCTCCACCATCGCTTGCAGCGCCTCAGCTTCTTCCGCGGCGCGTGGATCGTCCACATACTCGACTGTGATGTCGGAGAGGGACCTTCTCGCGCAGCATATCTGCATAAGACCCCGTCCGGGACCCCTGAGCGCCGCATTCCACCACATCGATAGGTTCTGGGTATGCTCACTCCGCTCACCGTGCGTCAAGCAAGGGTCGGGGACGTCCACAGGATCAAGGATCTGGTGGACCGGTACGTCCCTGCGGTGTTGCTGGCCAAACAGCTCGTGACGCTCTACGAGGACGTCCAGGAATTCTGGGTGGCCGAACGGGACGGTTCGGTCCTTGGCTGCGGCGCATTGCATGTGCTCTGGGAAGACCTGGCCGAGATCCGCACCTTGGCCGTGCACCCGGACGCCGTGGGCCAGGGAGTGGGACACGCGCTGGTGGCACAGCTGGTCGAGCACGGCCGGACGCTGGGAGTGCGCCGCCTGTTCGTGCTGACCTTCGAGGAACACTTCTTCTCCCGGCACGGCTTCCGGGCCATCGAAGGAACCCCGGTGACTCCGGAGGTCTACGACGAGATGCGGCGTTCACACGACGAGGGCGTGGCGGAGTTCCTCGACCTGGCCTACGTCAAACCCAACACTCTGGGCAACACCCGCATGCTGCTTGAGTGGTAGCCCGGTCAGTCCGCATCACCGTCTACGGGGTCGCCACCGCGGATCAAGTACAGCAGCCCATCGAGCTCCTCTGGCTTAGTGAGCACATCGCGCGCCTTGGACCCCTCCGAGGGACCGACAACCCCCCGGCTCTCCAACAGATCCATCAATCGGCCCGCCTTGGCAAAACCGACCCGCAGCTTGCGCTGTAACATGGAGGTGGAGCCGAATTGGCTGGTCACCACGAGTTCGGCGGCCTGCAGCAACACGTCGAGGTCATCGCCGATGTCCGGGTCGATCTCCTTCTGGTCACTCGCCTTGGCCGCAGTGACTCCCTCGGTGTACTCCGGGGTGGCCTGGTTCTTGGCGAAGTCGACAACCTTGGCGATCTCGTCGTCACCGACGTAGGCACCCTGGATGCGCACCGGCTTGGACGCGCCCATCGGTAGGTAGAGCCCGTCACCCATCCCGATCAGCTTCTCCGCGCCTGGCTGGTCCAGGATCACTCGGCTGTCGGTCAGCGACGACGTCGCGAAAGCCAGCCGGGACGGCACGTTGGTCTTGATCAGCCCGGTGACCACGTCAACGCTGGGGCGCTGGGTAGCCAACACGAGATGGATCCCGGCCGCCCGCGCCTTCTGGGTGATCCGAACCACCGCGTCTTCGACGTCGCGCGGAGCGGTCATCATCAGGTCGGCCAGCTCGTCGACGATCGCCATGATGTAGGGGTAAGGGCGGTATACCCGCTCGCTGCCCGGCGGCGCAGTGATCTCGCCGGATCTCACCTTCCGGTTGAAGTCGTCGACATGGCGCACCCGGCTGGCCTGCATGTCCTGGTAGCGCTGCTCCATCTCGTCCACCAGCCAGGACAGTGCGGAGGCCGCCTTCTTCGGCTGGGTGATGATGGGCGTGATGAGGTGGGGGATGCCCTCATAGGGAGTGAGTTCCACCATCTTCGGGTCGATGAGGATCATCCGGACCTCGTCGGGGGTAGCCCGGACGAGCAGCGAGACGAGTAGCGAGTTCACGAAGCTCGACTTGCCCGAGCCGGTGGAGCCGGCCACCAGCAGATGCGGCATTTTCGTTAAGTTAGCTGTGACGAAGTGACCCTCGATGTCCTTGCCCAGCCCGACCACCATGGGGTGCTGGTCGCGGCGGGACGTCGAGGAGCGCAGCACATCACCCAACCGCACCATCTCCCGGTCACTGTTGGGCACCTCGATGCCGACCGCGGACTTGCCCGGGATCGGCGCCAGCAGCCGCACGTTGTCGGTGGCTACCGCATAGGCGATGTTGCGGGTCAGCTGGGTGATCTTCTCGACCTTGACACCCGAGCCCAACTCCACCTCGTATCGGGTGACTGTCGGGCCTCGGTTGAACCCGGTGACCTGGGCGTCGATCGAGAACTGGTCGAGCACCCCGGTGATGGCCTCAATCATCGAGTCGTTGGCCTTGCTGCGGGCTTTCGGCGGGTCACCCTTGAGCAGCAAACCGGGCGGAGGTAGCTGGTAGTCACCCTCGACCACCCGGTCCCTGGAAGGCTGCGGGCCGGGCTTGTTGTCGACCGGCCCCTCGACCGGCACCGGGGCGGGCTTGGGCGCAACCGCGGGCTGGGCCGGTGCCTCGACTGGGGGCTGCTCCTCAGCGGAGGCTTTCGCCGTCTGCGCGGCCTGCCGGCGCCGCGACGGGCGACGCAACCGGGTGGTGGCGGGATCGGCGCTGGTCACTGAGGCACCAGTATCGGCGGCATCGGTGTCGGGGTCCTGATCCGACGGCGCTCCGCACAGTCTGCGGATCCGGTGGGGCACCGCACGGACCGCGGTCCCGGTCAGCACCAACAACCCGTAGCCGCTCAGCAACGCCAACAAGGGCGCCGCCACCCAGACAGTGAAGCCGTCGACCAAGGGATCAGCGATCAGGAACCCGATGGCGCCGGCGGCGTGGGACCGTCCCACTGCGTCGGCGGGCCCGCCGGCCGCTAGGTGCCACAGGCCGAGAGTCCCCAGCGTTAGCAACACGGTGCCGACCGTGCGACGGGGCCTGGCCGCCGCGTCGGACTCGGTGCGCATCAGGGCCATGGCGACCCCGGCGAACACCACCGGTAGCCCCAGCGACGCGGTACCGAACATGGCCCGCAAGGCATACTGCACACCGGCGCCGACCGGTCCCCCGGCGGTCCACCACACCGCGGCGGCGGTGACCACGGCGAGCGCCACCAGACCGAGCGCGAGGCCATCCCGGCGATGCGCCGGCTCAAGCTCACGGGTCCGGCCCAACGCCCTGACGAGCCGGCCGGCGCCCCGGGCCAGCAGGGACCACATACCGGCCAGGCCCCGGCCCAGAATCCGGCCTCGGCCCCGGCGCGGACCTCTGCGCGGCAAGGGACGCCGGACCGGCCGCTGCGCGTTCGATCGCGAGCGCGGCCTGCTGGCCGCGCTCTTAGTCCGAGAACTCTGGGACCGCTGGTTCATCGTCTTCGTGGTCGTTCCTCCCGAGGCGTGCCCTCCTGCTTGTTCATGGTCGCGTGGAAGGGGGTCACGGCGTCCGCGACACGCCGGAGCGCGCCAGGGCCAGCCAGCCCAGTGAGTCTCAGCCCAGTGAGTCAGCCGACGGGAAGCACCGTGGGCACGATCATCGGCCGGCGCCGGTAAGTGTCGGCGACCCACCGGCCCACCACACGCCGCACCGCCTGGGCGATCCGGTGGGTGTCGGTGATCCCCTCCGCTTCGGTGCGGGCCAGTTCCATCTCCACCAGCGGCACGACGCCGTCGAGAGCCTTCGGGTCGTCGGAGAATCCTCGCCCCGAGATCGTTGGCGGAGCCACCGCCCGGCCGGTGGCGGCCACCACAACCACGGTGATCGCGATGAACCCACCCTCGCCGAGGACCAGCCGATCGGACAGCGTCGACTCCCCCACGTCACCAACCGACAGCCCGTCGACGTAGACCTGCCCCACCTCGACCCGGCCAGTGATCTCCGCGCGGCCGTCCACCAGATCCACGACCACGCCGTCCTCGGCGATCACCACCCGCTCCGGCGGCACCCCGGTACGGACCGCGAGGGCAGCGTTGGCTCGCAAGTGCCGCCACTCGCCGTGCACCGGTATGACGTTGGCGGGACGGATCGCGTTGTAGAGGAACAGCAGCTCGCCGGCAGGCGCGTGCCCGGACACGTGCACCTTTGCAGTGCCCTGGTGCACCACCGCGGCACCCAGCCGGGTCAGCCCGTTGACCACCCGGAACACCGCGGTCTCGTTGCCCGGAATAAGTGAACTGGCCAGCACGACGGTGTCCCCGGAACGGATCCGGATCTGCCGGTGCTCGCCGCGAGCCATCCGGGACAGCGCCGACAGCGGTTCGCCCTGCGAGCCGGTGGACACGAACAGCACCCGGTGCTCGGGCATCGCCAGCGCCTCATCGAGGTCCACCAGCAGGCCCGGCGGGACCCGGAGCAGCCCGAGGTCGACCGCGACACCCATATTGCGCACCATCGACCTGCCCACCAGCGCCACCTTGCGTCCATTCCCGGCTGCGACCTCCAGCACCTGCTGCACGCGGTGCACATGGCTGGCGAAGCAGGCCACGATGACCCGCTGGGTGGCCTTCCCGATCACCGAGTCCAGTACCGGGCCGATGTCCCGTTCCGGAGTGACGAAGCCGGGCACCTCGGCGTTGGTGGAGTCGATCAGTAGCAGGTCGACACCTTCATCGCCGAGCCGGGAAAAACCGGCGAGATCGGTCAGCCGCCCGTCCAGCGGTAGCTGGTCAAGCTTGACGTCGCCGGTGTGCAACACCAGACCGGCCTGAGTGCGGATGGCCACCGCCAGCGCGTCGGGGATGGAGTGGTTCACCGCGAAGAACTCACAGTCGAACGGCCCGCAACCGTGCCGGGAGCCCTCTGCGACCTGCACCAGCTGCGGCTTCTGATGATGCTCCCGGCACTTCTCGGCGACCAGCGCGAGGGTGAACTCAGAGCCCACCACCGGCAGATCGGGCCGCAACCGGAGCAGGAACGGCACGGCCCCGATGTGGTCCTCGTGCCCATGGGTGAGCACCAACGCCTCGATGTCGTCCAGCCGACCCTCGATCGCCCGGAAGTCGGGCAGGATCAGGTCAACCCCAGGCGCATCGTCTTCGGGGAACAACACCCCGCAGTCCACCACGAGCAGCCGGCCGGCGTGCTCGAAGACGGTCATGTTGCGGCCGATCTCCCCGATCCCCCCGAGGGCAACCGTGCGCAGGCCACCGTCGGGCAGCGGCGGTGGAGCCATGGTGGGGACGCCCGGGACGGGCAGATGGGTGCCGGGAAGGACTGCGCTCACGCGAAGACCCCGGCCTCGACCAGCGCTGCCGTGATGGCGGTGACCTGGTCGGGATCGGCGGCAACCTGCGGTAACCGGGGGTCACCGACGTCGAGACCGGTCAGGCGCAGTGCCGCCTTCCCGAAGGCCACCCCACCGACCATGCAGAAGGTCCGGATCAGCGCGAGGGTGGCGGCGTGCACGTCCCGTGCCGTGGCCACCTCTCCCGTCTCGAACGCGTTGATCATGGTTCGGAGTCGGTAGGCCACCACGTTGCCGATCACGCTGACGAACCCCACCGCACCCACCGACAGCCACGGCAAGTTGAGCGCATCGTCCCCGCAGTAGTAGGCCAGATCGGTGGTGGCGATCACCTGGGCGCCGCAACCGAAGTCTCCCTTGGCGTCCTTGACCGCGACGATCCGCGGGTGCTCGGCGAGCTGGTAGAGGGTCTCGATGGCGATCGGCACGATGGAGCGCGCCGGGATGTCATAGAGCATCACCGGCAAGTCGGTGGCGTCGGCGACCGCCGTGAAGTGTGCGACCAGGCCGGCCTGTGGTGGGCGCGAGTAGTACGGGGTCACCACCAGCAGGCCGTGCGCGCCGGCCCGCGCCGCCTGCCGGGCCAGCTGGACGCTGTGCGCAGTGTCGTAGGTCCCCGCGCCGGCCACCACCGCCGCTCGATCCCCGACCGCGTGGACCACCGCCCGCACCAAGTCCGCCTTCTCGGTATCAGTAGTGGTCGGAGACTCGCCGGTGGTGCCGTTGACCACCAGCCCCTCGCAACCCTGCTCCACCAGCTGGTGGGCGAGCTTCTGGGCGGTGTCGAGATCCAGCTGTCCCGCAGCGGTGAACGGGGTGACCATGGCGGTGAGCACCCGACCGAAGGGACGGCCGGACGTCGATGTCGGGGCACTACTTCTCATGTGCGCAGACGCTACCGGTCGGCGCCAGAACCCTCGTTCGCCTAGGTGGGTCGTCCACTACAGCCGGGTCCGCCTTCCGGTCGTCGTCGCGGCCGAAGGCGTGCAGCGTCAGCTCCTCGGGTGCGCCGACCACAGTGACCGAGCGTTCACCGCGCTGAGCAGTGCGCTCGGACCCATCCGGAGTGCGCAGCACGACGCCAGCCGGCGAGTTGCGGTACAACAACCGGGCCGCTCGCCGGCCGCGACAGTGATCTCCCCCATCGTCACCTCACCCTTCCCGGTCGGGCCCAGCCGAAGTGAGCTCGATCTGCAGGAGCACCCGCTGGTCGCGCTGCATCGCCGCCCGGTAATCGTCCCAGTCCGGGTGTTCACCGGAGATCCTCCGGTAGTAGTCCACCAGGCCCTCCATCGCCTCGGGCAGCCCCACAATCCGCACCAGGCCGCCGACCTGGATCCAGCGGCCGTAGAACCCGTCAGACAACACGCACAGCCAGGCCCGGGGGTCCCGGCGTAGGTTACGCACCTTGAACGCGGTCTGCCGGGTGCTCACGACCACCCGACCCTCATCATCAACTACCGCCGCCACGGGTGACATCTGCGGGGTGCCGTCCCGGCGCAGGGTAGCCAGCACCGCGTGGTGCTGCTCAGCTAGGACCGCCCGTGCCTCATCGAGATCCATGTGTGCACGCTACGCGGGCTGGCGGAGTCAGCCCTCTGACACCAACGGGCTGGAGGCGATCTCCGTACCATCGGGCAGGGCGGAGATCTCGAAGTCGCTGAAGGCATTGGGCGCCGCCTTGTGCAGCTGACGCAGGCACTCCACCGCCAGCGCGCGGATCTCCACGTCGGCGTGCTCGGTGGCACGCATGGCGATGAAATGCCGCCAGGCCCGGTAGTTGCCGGTGATCACGATGCGAGTCTCGGTGGCGTTGGGCAGCACCGAGCGGGCCGCCTGGCGGGCTTGCTTGCGACGCTGCGTGGCGTTGGACTCGCCGGCAAATCGCTTCTCCAACCCGGTCAGTAGCTCGTTGTAGGCCTGCTGGCTGGTCCGCACCGCGGCGTGGAACCGCTCGTGCAGCTCGGGGTCATCGGCGATCACGTCCGGCTCGACCATGCCGGCGGCGCGCTCCGGGACGTAGCGCTGGGACAGCTGCGAATAGGAGAAGTGCCGGTGCCGGATCAGCTCGTGGGTCAGTGACCGGGACACGCCCGTGAGGTAGAAGCTGACCGTGCCGTGCTCGAGCACCGAGAGGTGGCCGACCTCCAGGATATGCCTCAGGTAGCCAGCATTCGTCGCGGTTGCCAGGTTGGGCTTGCCCCAGGACTGGTAGCAGGCTCGGCCGGCGAACTCGGCCAGTGCCTGCCCGCCGTCGGCATCGGTGGACCACGGTACGTCGGCGGGCGGAAAGAACTCGGTCTTGGCTACCAGCTGGACCCGCAACCCCACGGTGCTCACGATTGCGGCGGCGTCAACTCCGTCAGGTTGGCTCACGGCGTACCACTCCTCTCAAACGGGCCCAGCTCCGAGCGCCCGCAGCCTACTGCGACACCAATGGTGCCTTGACTGGCGTCATATGTGACGCCATAGTTGACGTCATGGATCTAACACCCTATATCCGCCAGCTGCGCGAGGACTTCACCGCTGCGGCGTCGGCGGGCGACGAGCAGACCCGGCGCACCGCCGCCGTGTTGGGTGCCGCCTTGGAGCCCGCCGCCCGCCTGGCGATCATGAATGCGCTGTCCGACCTCGCCGCGGAAGTGACCGCAGCGCTGGATGACCGGGTGGTCGAGGTGCGACTCGACGGCCGTGACGTGCGGGTCGCGGTGAGCTCGCCATCCGACGCCGGGCCGCGTGCCGCCGGGCCGCGCACCGAGGCCCAATCACCGCCCTTCGAGCCCGGCGCAGCCGCCTTCGGCGACGCCGGCGGCGACATCAGGCGGATGACCCTGAGGCTGATCGACCAGGTCAAAAACCAGGCTGAGCGTGCCGCCGCCGAGCAAGGTGTCTCGCTCAACACGTGGATTTCGCAGGCCGTCGCGGGCGCCCTGCGCAGTGAGCCGTGGAAAGAACCCGGGTGGACCCGGGACGACCGTCGCGGGCGCAATCGGGTCCAGGGCTGGGTCCAGGGCTGAGCAACCTCGTGGAGGAGGAATCGTGGAGCACGACGACGCCGGCGTGCCGGTGATTCGGCAGCAGGACTTCGAGTGCGCGGAACCGATCGACGTCTTCGTCGAACTCGACAGCGGACGCCTGGACATCGCACTCGAGGAAGGTAGTGCGGATTCTGGTGGGGTGGCCGTGCAGATCCGCGCCGACCCGACCAGCCAGCCAGCGTGGAGCGCCGGGATCGGCGGCCTGCTGAGCTGGCTGGGCGAGCAGACCGGGGCTGCTCCCGCGGGCGAGCTGGCCGCTGAGGCCGTACGTCGCACCACGATCGACTTCACCGGGCGGCGCCTGTCGGTGCGCAGCCCGCGGGAATTTCCGCTACGCACCGTGCCGCTGACGATCCACGTGAGAGCTCCGACGGGCTCGTCGATCACCGCTCGGAGCGGCTCGGCGGACATCGCCGTGGACGGCGTGGCCGACCGGTTCGACGCCTCGACCGGCTCCGGACAGGTCCGCGCGCAGCGGTGCACTGGTTCGGTGGACATCCGCACCGGCTCAGGCGACGTGCGGCTGGGATCGGTGCCGGGCGGGCTGCGGGTGCGGACCGGCTCCGGGGAGGTCGACGTGGCCTCGATAGACGACACTGTGGGCGCTGCCGGCGGGGGCACCGTGCAGACCGGGTCCGGCGACGTACGGCTTGGCACCGTCAGGCACAACGTGAGCGCGCGCACCGGCAGCGGTGACCTCACGGTGGTCGACGCCTCGGCCGGCGGTCTCGAGCTCACCACTGGTTCGGGGCAGCTGCGGGTGGGGATCCATTCCGGCGTACGAGCTGAGCTGGACGTCAGCTCCGGCTCCGGCGAGGCCCGTAGCGACCTGCCGGTCGGTGGACCGCCCAGCGAGGGCGATATCACGTTACGGGTACGGGCCCGGACCGGATCGGGCGACGCGCTGGTCACCTCGGCACCGTCCTGATCGAGCCGTTACTAGACCTGGTTGCGGCGCCCAGCGCCGCGACTAGGTCACCGCGCTGCCCCACAGCGATCCCGTCTAGCTCCAGCCACCCGGCCATCTCCCGCAGCGCGCCGGCGAGCTCGGCGACCACCCGCGCACGGTCCGCTATCCCGGACTCGGCGAAGGCACCTGGCACCTGCAGCACCCCGGCCGCGCGGTCGGCCTTGAGGTCAACCCGGGCGACCAACTCCCCGTCCAGCAGGAACGGGAACACGTAGTAGCCGTGGCTGCGCCGGTGCGCCGGGACGTAGATCTCGATCCGGTAGCGAAAGCCGAACAGCCGCTCGGTACGGGCCCGGTCCCAGATCAGCGGATCAAACGGGCACAACAGTGCACCGCCGGTGATCCGGACGGGCGTGCGGGCATCGTGGTGCCGGTAGGCCGGAGCCGGCCAGCCTCGGACCAGCACCGGTTCAAGCTCCCCAGCCTCCACCAACTCCGCAACCGCCTGCCTGCTGCGCTCCGGTTGCAGCCGGTAATAGTCCCGCAGGTCGGGCTCGGTGGCCACCCCCAGCGCTGCACCGGCCCGAGCGATCAGCTCGCGAGCGCCCTCCTCGGCGCCGACCCGGCGGCCGAGCACCTCGGCCGGCAGCACCCGCTCGGGCAGGTCGTAGAGCCGTTCGAATCCGCGCCGCGTGCCCGTGGTGAGCTCACCGATGCCGAACAACCACTCGCAGATCCGCTTGGTGTCCGTCCGGTTCCACCACGAGCCCGGCCCACGGTGCGCTCCGCCACCCAACTCCCGGCCACCCAACTCCCGTTCGAGGGTGCCCGCACCGATCGGGCCCCGCTCCCGCACCGCGTCCAGCACGGCCGAGACCAGCTCCGGCGCTCGGGCAGCCAGGCCCCCATACCCCTGCCACCAGCCCGGCTTCTTGGCCCCCGAGTGCAGCAGCGGCCAGTCCTGCACAGGGACCAGGCTCGCCTCGTGCGCCCAGTACTCCACCAGTAGGCGAGGACGGCGGACCGCGGACGCCCAAGCGGCGCCGTCGAGCAGTTCCATCGGGTAGGGGCCCAGCCGGCTGAAAACCGGCAGATAGTGCGCCCGGGCCAGCACGTTCACCGAGTCCAGCTGCAGCAGCCGGATCCGGCCCAACACCCGCAGCAGGTGCCGGCGGATCACCGGCCCGGTGGGGCGGAGGTCGGCGAAACCCTGCGCAGCCAGCGCGATGCGCCGAGCGGAGGCAGGTCCGATCGTTTGCACAGTCACCGATGCTGCCATCAGGTACCGACATTTTATCGAGCTCACGCGCGACCCCTGCTCCCACGACGCCCAGCTGGCCGGCGCCGGTGGCGGATCTCGATACCGTGATGCCATGGCACTGGCCCAGGTGCGCGCCGCGACCCCGGCGGATGCTCCCGTGCTCGCCGCCCTGCATCGGGCGACCTGGCGGGCTGCTTATTCAGAGTTGTTGCCGCCCGGGACCCTCGATGGACTGGATTCACCGCAGGTGCAGCGAGCCTGGGCGGACACCGTTGAGGGCGGGGCGACGGTGCTGATCGCCACCGAGGGCCGCCATCCGGTCGGGTTTGTGGTGATCGGACCAGCACCCGAGGACGAGGTGGCCGCTGCCGATGGCAGCCTCCCCTACGACGCGGCGCACACCGTACTGGTGAGCACCCTGCTGGTGGAGCCGAGGTGGGGCCGCCGCGGCCACGGCGGCCGGCTGCTCGCCGCGGCCACGACCCTGCTGCACGATGCCGGTGCCACCCGCGGAATCGTCTGGGTGCCCGCCGAGAACCCGGCTTCGCTGAACTTCTACCGACGCATCGGCTGGGAACCCGATGGCACCGTCCGCATCCTCGACGCCAACGGACGAGCACTGCGCGAGGTCCGCCTTACCGGCCCCCTAAACCTCGCCCTCAGCTGACCCTGCCTGCCCCGGAGATCACAACTCGGAGCCCAATACTGTCGCGATCAGGGCTGGGCACGGGACCGCGATTCGGCTCCGAATGACGGTGAGCGGGGTTACAGGCCGAGCAGGGGGTCTAGGCCTACGGTCAGGCCTGGACGGTCGAGTACTGAGCGGACGCTGAGCAGCACGCCGGGCATGAACGACGAGCGGTCCAGCGTGTCGTGCCGGATCGTCAGCGTCTCACCCTCGGTGCCCAGCAACACCTCCTGGTGAGCGATGAGCCCGGCAAGCCGCACCGCATGCACCCGCACCCCGTCGACGTCAGCACCCCGGGCCCCGGGCAGGTACTGGGTGGTGGCATCCGGCGGCGGACCCATTCCGGCCTTGGCCCGGGCAGCCGCAATGAGCGCCGCGGTGCGGGCTGCGGTACCGGAAGGAGCGTCGGCCTTGCGCGGGTGGTGCAACTCCACGACCTCCACCGATTCGTAGAACCGGGCGGCCATGGCGGCGAAACGCATCGACAGGATCGCCCCGATGGCGAAGTTGGGGGCGATCAGCACCCCGAGGTCGGGCTTGGGCGCGAGCCATTCGCGGACCTGGGCCAGCCGGGCGTCGTCGAAGCCGGTAGTGCCCACGACGGCGTGGATGCCCTGGTCCACGCAGAACCGCACGTTGTCCATCACCACGTCGGGATGGGTGAAGTCGACGACCACCTCGGCGCCCGCATCGGCGACGTTGAACATCCAGTCACCCGCGTCGACCATCGCGACGAGTTCCATATCCTCGGCGGCATCCACGGCCTTGCACACCTCGGTGCCCACCCGGCCGCGCGCCCCGAGGACCCCGACTCGAATCGGATTGTCCGCCGAGCGGTCGGTGGCGGCGCTGGACAGCTCCGCAGAGGTCATGCCATCAACTCCGCAATCTCGCCGGGCAGGTCGTCAGCGTGCGCGTAGGGACCCACCACGGCGGCGGTCACCGGTCGGCGCAGGAACTCGCGGGCGAGCTCGGCGACCTGGTCCGCGGTCACCGCATCGATCCGCCGTAGCTCTTCGATGACGGTGCGATGCGCCCCGTGGTGCAGCTCGGCCTTGCCGATCCGGGTCATCCAGGAACCCGGATCCTCCAGGCCCAGCACCAACCCGCCGCGCAGCTGCCCCTTGCCGCGGGCCAGCTCGGCCTCGGACAGACCGTCGCGGGCCACCGAGGCCAGCACGTCACCCACCACCGTCGCCACCTCGCCCAGCCGGTGCGGGGAACAGCCGGCGTAGATCGACAGGCTCCCGGTGTCGGCGTAACAGGCCACCGAGGAGTACACCGAGTAAGCCAGCCCGCGCTGCTCGCGGACCTGCTGGAACAGCCGTGAACTCATCCCGCCGCCCAGTGCGGCGTTGAACACGCCGAGCACCGAGCGCCGGTCGTCGTGCCGGTCCATGGCCTGCACGCCCACCATGAGGTGGGCCTGCTCGGAATGGTCGTTGCACACGGTAAGCGGGCGCCGGTCGGTGATTCTGGCTCGGCCGCGCCGCGGGCACACCGGTTTCGCGCAACCGGTAAGGTGGTGCCCGAAGCTCTCCTGCACGGCGGCCAGCACCGCGCGGTGGGTGGCGTTGCCGGTCACCGCCAGCACCATCCGCTCCGGCGTGTAGCACCGCCGGTAGAAGCGGTGCAGCGCCTCGCGGGTCATCCCGGTGATCGACTCCTCGGTGCCCAGGATCGGGCGACCCAGTGGATGCGATCCGAGCAACGCAGCGCAGAACTCGTCATGCAGCAAGTCCTCCGGGTCGTCGTCACGCATCGCGATCTCCTCGAGCACCACGCCTCGCTCGAGGTCCACGTCGGAAGGGTCGAGCAGCGCGTCACCAAGGACGTCACACACCAGGTCGACGGCCAGCTCGAGATCCGAGTCCAGCACATGCGCGTAGTAGCAGGTGTGTTCCTTGTCGGTGAACGCGTTGAGTTCACCACCCACCGCGTCGATCTCCTCGGCGATCGCCGCCGCGGAGCGCCGTGCGGTGCCCTTGAACAGCAGGTGCTCCAAGTAGTGCGCCGCACCAGCCACTGCGGTGGGTTCGTCGCGCGAACCCACCGCTACCCACATCCCGACGACGACGGAATGCGAGCCGGGCAGTTCCTCGGTCACCACGCGCAACCCGGAGGGAAGCACGCTACACCGAAGCGTTTCGCCGTCGGGGTCGTGCCGTGGGGTCACGTGCTGGCCGGTGCCTCGATGACCGGGTCGACACCGGAGGCGGCGACGGTGTCGTCTTCGGGAACTGGCACTAGGCTGATCTTGCCTCGATTATCGATGTCAGCCACCTCGACGCGCAGCTTGTCGCCGACCTTGACCACATCCTCGACCTTACCGATGCGCTTGCCGTTGCCCAGCTTGGAGATGTGCACCAGGCCGTCCTTGCCGGGCACCAGCGAGACGAAAGCGCCGAAGGCGGCGGTCTTGACCACGGTCCCCAGGAACCGCTCCCCGACCTTGGGCAGCTGCGGGTTGGCGATCGCGTTGATCCGGTCGATGGCGGCGTCGGCGGACGGGCCGTCGTGGGCGCCGACATAGATCGTGCCGTCATCCTCGATGGAGATGTCCGCGCCGGTCTCCTCGGTGATCGAATTGATCATCTTGCCCTTCGGGCCGATCACCTCGCCGATCTTGTCGATCGGGATCTTGATCGCAGTGACCCGTGGGGCGTACGGGCTCATCTCGTCCGGCCCGGCGATGGCCTCGGCCATCACCTCGAGGATGGTCAGCCGGGCGTCCCGGGCCTGGGACAGCGCCGCCGCGAGAACCTCGGAGGGAATGCCGTCCAGCTTGGTGTCCAATTGCAGCGCGGTGACGAAGTCCTTGGTGCCGGCTACCTTGAAATCCATGTCGCCGAAGGCATCCTCGGCGCCCAGGATATCGGTGAGCGCGACATACGCGTTCTGACCATCGATCTCACCGGAGACCAGGCCCATCGCGATGCCCGCCACCGGCGCCTTGAGTGGCACGCCCGCGTTGTACATCGACATCGTGGACGCGCAGACCGAACCCATCGACGTGGAGCCGTTAGAACCCAATGCCTCGGAGACCTGACGAATGGCGTAGGGGAACTCCTCGCGGCTGGGCAGCACCGGCATCAGGGCCCGCTCGGCCAGCGCACCATGCCCGATCTCGCGCCGTTTGGGGGAGCCCACCCGACCGGTCTCCCCAGTGGAGAATGGCGGGAAGTTGTAGTGGTGTAGGTAGCGCTTGGTGGTCTCTGGGCCCAGCGAGTCGATCTGCTGTTCCATCCGCAGCATGTTCAGCGTGGTGACGCCGAGGACCTGGGTCTCGCCGCGTTCGAACAGCGCCGAACCGTGCGCCCGGGGGATCAACTCGACCTCTGCTGACAGCGGCCGGATGTCGGTGATACCGCGGCCGTCGATGCGCACCTTGTCACGCAGGATGCGCTGGCGTACCGCGGATTTGGTCACGGATCGAAACGCTGCGGCGATCTCCTTCTCCCGGCCCTCGAAGGGCTCACCCAGCTGCTCCAGACAGCCGGCCTTGAGCTCGTCGAGCCGGGCCTCGCGATCTTTCTTGTTGGCGATGGTGAGCGCCTGCGCCAGCTCGTCGGCCACTGCCTCGCGGACGGCCTCGATGACATCAGGTTCGTAAGCGAGGAAGGTGGGGAACTCCAGTGCCGGGGTGCCGGCCGCCTGCGCCAGCTCCTGCTGGGCCTGACACAGTGCGCGGATGAACGGCTTGGCGGCCTCCAGCCCAGCGGCCACCACCTCTTCGGTCGGGGCCACCGCGCCGCCGGCAACCAGCTCGATGGTGGTCTCGGTGGCCTCGGCCTCAACCATCATGATCGCCACGTCGCTGGTGGGACCGTCACCGACCACCCGGCCGGCGACGACCATGTCGAACACCGCTCGCTGGGTCTGCTCATGGGTCGGGAAGGCCACCCAGCTGCCGTCGATCAGGGCGACCCTGGTGCCGCCGACCGGGCCGGAGAACGGCAGGCCGGACAGCTGCGTGGACGCTGACGCGGCGTTGATCGCTAGCACGTCATAGGGGTCGGCCGGATTGAGGCTCAGCACGGTGATGACCACCTGAACCTCGTTGCGCAGGCCGTCCACAAAGGAGGGCCGCAGCGGGCGGTCGATCAACCGGCAGGTGAGAATCGCGTCGGTGGACGGACGGCCCTCGCGGCGGAAGAAGGAACCGGGGATCCGTCCGGCCGCGTACATCCGCTCCTCAACGTCGACAGTGAGCGGGAAGAAGTCGAACTGGTCCTTGGGCTGCTTGGACACCGTCGTGGCAGACAGCAGCATCGTCTCGTCATCGAGATACGCGACGACGGATCCAGCGGCCTGCCGCGCCAGCCGGCCGGTCTCGAAGCGCACTGTGCGGGTACCAAAGGTACCGTTGTCCAAGACTGCAATGGTCTCGTGCACCTTATCTGCTGAGGTGCTCGTGGGGTCGGTCAACTCGTCTCCTCTCGCAACGCGAGCCACAGCTTTCCGGATACCTTGTTTCCGGACACCTTGCGGCACCACTGGTGCGGGAGCGAGGACGGGGCCGGTCTTCGATCGAAGCTCTCGGGAGCATCCCAGTGTTCCCGAGAGCCACTACCGAGGACCGGCGGACGACGGTCCCGAGGACGGGCGGCGAGGCGGCTCGTGCGGCAATGTGTGGTTGTGGATCGGGCGCCGGCGCGGTGCCGACGCCTGCTACGGCGAGGGGAATGCCTCCGACGGTGCGCCCCCTCGCCCCAGGATTAACGGCGTAGGCCGAGGCGCTCGATCAGGGATCGGTAGCGCGCTATATCGACCTTGGCAAGGTAGTTCAGCAGGTTGCGGCGGCGGCCGACCATGAGCAGTAGGCCACGCCGGGAGTGGTGATCGTGCTTGTGTTGCTTAAGATGCTCGGTGAGGTCCATGATCCGCTTGGTCAGCAGGGCCACCTGCGCCTCAGGGGAACCGGTGTCCCCACCACGCAGCCCGTACTCGGCCAGGATCTCGCTCTTCTGTGCAGTGGACAGCGCCACGGGTCGATTTTCTCCTGTCATCTGTGTACCGTGCAGGCCCGCGACTCACACTGTGCTAGGCCCAAGTTGGTGTGGCACCGACGTTGTTGCGACACCGGAGTTCGACCGCCACGGACCGCAGCCGCACCCCTACCGAGGCTACCAGCTCACCCATCGACGTCCGGCGTCACCCCGGATCACTGTGCAAGAAGCTACTCGGAGACCTACTCGACGTTCCGGTCGACGCCAGAAGCGCGCCGGAGCAATCCGGCGAGCAGCGGGAACCCCTCCTGCAGCAGGTCGGCCGCCGCTGCCAGCTCAGCGGGACCGGCCACCTTGCGCAGCCCCGGGACGAGCACCTCGTCACCGTGCTCCTCGATCCGCATCGTGTCGCGGCTGAGGGTGGGCCGCGACTCGCGCACCTCCTCCAGCGCGGCACGGATCGCGGCCGGGTCACCGGAGGCGACGTCGGGTGTGAGCACTCGGCGTTCCAGCATCACCATTCGCGCCAGCACCGCGGGATTGCCGATCTTTGCGCGGCGTCCGCTCATCAGTTGGCTGAGCATCGGCGGGCTCAGCCCCAGGACATCGGCCAACTGTGCCTGGGAGACATCGAAGGCGACTACGAGTCGCCGCACCCGATCGCCGAGCGGCTCCCCGTACCACTCCCGCTGCAGGGCGACGTTGCGCGCAACGGTGGGCTGCTCCTCCACCCGCTCCCCTTCCGTGCCCTCAAATACCAGCCCAATACCAGCACTAGTCCAGTACCGGCATCCTGCCAGGGCTCGCCACCATTGGATGCTGCGATCAGCGTCGCTCACCTGGTCCCATAGCCGTAATCGTCTGAGTCGAGCACCTCCCGGGTGCGCGCCACATCGTCGTCGATCTGGGACACGAGCTGCTCGGGGGTGTCGAAGCGCCACATGCCGCGCAGCCGCTCGACGAAGTCCAGCGCAACCTGCTCGCCGTAGAAGTCCTCGTCCACATCCAGCACGAATGCCTCCACCCGACGCTCCCGCCCGGAGAAAGTCGGGTTGGTGCCGACTGACCCCGCGGCGGGCAGCTCCCGGCCGCGGTGCACGAAGTGGCACGCATACACGCCATCGGCGGGGATCGCGGTGTGCCGCGGGGTCCACAGGTTCGCCGTCGGGTAGCCCAAGCTACGACCACGCTGGTCACCCCGGACGACGATGCCCTCCACCCGGTGTGCACGGCCCAGGGCAGTGCCAGCGGCCACCACGTCACCGGCGTCGATGCAGGAGCGGATGTAGGTGGAGGAAAAGGTCAGCTCCCCCTGGGACAGCAGACCCACGTCCCCGGCAGTAAACCCGAACCGTTGGCCCAAGGTCTGCAGCAGCTCGACGTTGCCCAGCGCCTTGTGACCGAAGGTGAAGTTGTGTCCGACTACCGCCTCCGCCACGTGCAGGCGCTCCACGAGCACCTCGTGAACGAACTCGTCGGCTGGCATCCGGGACAGCTCGACGGTGAACGGCAGCACCAAGAATACCTCGACTCCGAGCCGTTCGACCAGCTCAGCCCTGCGGCGAAGGGTGGTGAGCTGCGCCGGGTGGCTGCCGGGGCGGACCACCTCCGAAGGGTGCGGGTCGAAGGTCATCAGCACGCACGGGACGTCCAGCTCCCGGGCGCGCCGCACGGCCTGCCCGATCAGCTGGGCGTGACCGCGGTGCACGCCGTCGAACACACCGATAGTGACCACGCTGCGACCCCACCCGTTCGGGATCGCCTCGATTCCCCGCCAGCGCTGCACGGGCGATGAGGCTAACTGGTCTGGTGGGCACCGCAGGTATGACCGGGTCCAATCTCACCCGCCCGCGGGGCGCAAAACCAGGATCGGGCGGGCCTGCCCATCGCGCTCGGCCAGCAACGCGACGGCGTGGCCTTCGGAGTCGATCGCGGCGTGCGTTCCGGCCAGCCCGGCCGCTGGCAACCGCCCGCCATGGGCCAGTACCCGAACCTGCGCAGCGTCCACGGCACGGTGCGGGAACGCGGTCGCCACCACCTCGTCCAGCTCTGCCGACAGGCTCGGTGTGCTGGCGAGCTCGTCGAGGGTGCGCGCGGCGTCCAAGCCGAAGGGACCCACCCGGGTGCGGCGCAGGGCGGTGAGGTGTCCCCCGACCCCGAGCGCGGCGCCGAGGTCTCTGGCCAGCGCCCGGACGTAGGTGCCGCCGCTGCATTCCACCAGCACGTCGAGGTCCGTGACCCGGTCGCCGCGGCGCAGCTCGAGATGCTCGAACCGGGACACGCTCACCGGCCGGGCGGCCAACCTGACCTGCTCGCCGGCGCGGACCAGCGCGTAGGCCCGCCTGCCGTCGATCTTGACCGCGCTCACCGCACTGGGCACCTGCTCGATGACACCGCTGAGCGCTGCGATGCCCGCGAGGATCGCCTGTTCGGTGATCGCGGACGCGTTAGCGCCGCCAGTGGGCTCGCCCGTGGCGTCATCGGTGCTGGTGGACATACCCAGCCGCACCGTGCCCCGGTAGACCTTGGGTTCCAGCGGAAGATGCCCGAGCAGCCTGGTGGCGCGCTGCACGCCACAGACGAGCACCCCGGTGGCCATCGGGTCCAAGGTGCCGGCATGCCCGATCCGGCGGGTGCCCAGCAGCCGGCGCAGCCGGGAGACCACGTCGTGTGAGGTCATCCCCGCCGGCTTGTCCACCACCACCAGGCCGGCGGGCAGGTCCGAAGGGCTCATGGGGCAATCCTGCCGTGAGTGGCGATGCGAGCTCTGACTC
>DASYIL010000265.1:0-3917 GCA_035997545.1 Pseudonocardiaceae bacterium | reverse complement strand
GGCCAGTGCCACCAGCTCGTCGATCAGTTTCCGACGGGTCGGGGTCAGTTCGGGGTAGGTCAGTTCGTCGAGCTGCAGCGCCGGGCCGTACCCTCCGGGCGCCTTGGTCTCCGAGGGCGGCAACAGCACCAGCACGGGTGGTGACCGTATCGGCGATGCTGCGCTCGGAACTCATAGGTCCGCGCTACGACGACCGTCGCCGTCCCGGCGCGAGCGTGAGGTGGCAGCGGCACCGGGCCTGCGCCAGAGGCAGAACCCGTTATCCTGCCCTGCTGTAGGAGGAGACTCGTGCGGTAAGCGACGATAGGTACGTGGACGATAAGGAAGAGTTTTCCGCCGAATCGATCGGGCCGCCCGGCAGCGACGGCGTCCGGATCAAGGCTTTGAACGGTTGGACGATCATTGTGCGAACCGACCTGGCGACCCGGCTCACCACCCTGGATTCCGAGAACCCCGATGGCGTGTTGGTCGGGAGCCGAGTCCTCGGTAAGGAAGACCTCCAACGGCTCGTCGAGGCATTGAAGGCCGCATCGAAGCAAGCGCAGGCTTCTGACATCCCGGTGGTCCTCGATGTCTCCAAGGTGATCGGGCGGGACTGAGGTGCTGTCCCGTCAGCGCGGTATTCCGATGGCAGTCGGGTTGCCTGCGCCGGGCAAGACGACCACCGGACCGCCGCCACCAGCGATGCGGCCGCCGCACCCCGTGACCTTTGGCGTGGAGAGCCCCGGATCCACCTCCGGAATCTTTTCGAGCTTGCAGGGTCCTGTTAGGTGAAGCAGTTTCCCTTTCGTCCCAAACCGTGGCGTCCGCGGCCGCTGCCGGTGCGGCGGCGACAGAAAGCCCGGATGCGGTCTCCCGGAAATGTTTGACCGCGAAGTCCGGCTGCCCCCGTGATGGCTCCCGACGCAGACGGTAACGGGGGGCGCCGGGTGCCGGTGACACTCAGGGTGCACCCGGGAACGGCACCGTCAGCGGGGTTGCGCCGGCAGCGGCGCGCCAGCGGGTGGCCCGCACGGCCGCCTGGGTCAGCGCGTCCAGGGCTGCTCCGCGCAGGCCCGGTTCGGCGGGGCTGCGCTCGATCACCGAGCGCCACGCTGCGGCCACGTCGGTCTCCGCGGTTATTGCCAACCGCAGTGCTGACGCGGCGTCGGTGACTGGGTCCGGCGTGAGATAGCCCGGCTCGGCCGGCGCGGGACGGGCACCCGCGTCGATCAGGGTCCGTTCAGTGACATCGCGCCGAGCCTGGTGCGCGACGGCGGCCTCGTTGACCTGGCCGGCCAACGCGTCCGGCACAAAAGCGCCCGCAAGGCTGTAAACCCAGACCGCGGCGTGCTCAGCTGCCAACGCAGCCTGCAGCGCCTCCACCGGCACCTGCCTCATGATCGATCGAGCCCCATGTGGAGACATATTGCGGTCAAAAGGGGTCTGATCGCGACATGTCTCCACATCGGGGTGCGAGGCTGCGCACTCATGCCAGCACCGCGGCATGGCTCGCGCAGCAGGCTGCCACCGACGCCAGCAGCGCCGCGCGGTACCCGGGCAGCGTCGTGACCAGCCCCGCCGCCTCATCCTGTGCCGCCCGCACCGCCTCGGTCAGACTGGCCCTGGCGCCGGTCAGGTCGGGAGGATCGGCGGGCAGAGGGGTAGCCGACGTGGGCGCGGCCGGTGGAGCGGCATTGCTGGCAGCAGGCCCAGGTCTGACCCGGCGCAGCTCGGCACGCAGCGT
Source organism: Pseudonocardiaceae bacterium (assembly GCA_035997545.1). Lineage (GTDB taxonomy): Bacteria > Actinomycetota > Actinomycetes > Mycobacteriales > Pseudonocardiaceae. The sequence goes on along the minus strand of DASYIL010000265.1, from coordinate 2,191 downwards.
GATCGCATGCGCCATTCGATCTGCGGCGAGTGCTCTAGCCGCGGTGGCCAAATCAGGGTGTGTCTGTGCCGCCTTCATGTGGGTTCCCGCCTGGGCAGCTACCTGGGCCACCGCCTGCGCCAAGGCCGAGTCAGTCTCGGCGCGTCGAGCTGGCGCCGCCAGCGGGTCTGGGCTCTCGGGCGCACGTGCTGATCCCGCGCACCCGGCCAGCACAGCGGGTGCGGCGACAAACATGGTGGCGCCGGCTGCCAGCATCCGGCGCCGGCTGGGGTGCGATCCGGGCACGGTGGGCCATCCTGCCAGCTCGCCGATCAGCCGGTGCGCAGCGCCGTGATCTCTTCGGCGCTGGGAGCTTTCGTGACGCGATACCCTGGGTGATCCCAGTCGGGGCGCCCCGCACTGGTGGTCGCCCGCATCACCGCATCGTCAGACACACTTACTGCAGTGAGGAGGCCACGGTGACCGCCCAGCCCGCGAACTCTGGCTCAACAATTGAGTCGGTGGTGCGCGGCGCGGTGGCCGGCACCGGGTTCGAGCTCGAGAGCTTGGAGGAGGTCCGCGCCGGCCAGCGCTGGCTCGTACGCGTGATCGTCGATTCGGACGCGGGCGTCGGGCTGGATGACATCGCTACGGTGAGCCGCGCGGTATCGCTTGCCCTGGACGAGCACGACGAGCTGCTCGGAGGGCCCTACACCCTTGAGGTGACCTCGCCAGGGGTGGACCGGCCGCTGACCCAGCCTCGGCACTGGCAGCGTAACCGGCTGCGGCTGGTCCGGGCCGCTATGGCAGACGGTGCGGAGCTGGTCGGCCGGATCGGGGACTGCGACGACGAGGCCGTCACGCTGCTGGTGTCGGGAGCCCTTCGCCGGGTGCGCTACGCGGAGTTGCGCCGCGCGGTGGTGGAAGTGGAATTTCGCCAGCCGCCGGTCGTCGAGCTCGCTGCGCTCGATAGGGCGAGACGGGATTTGGAGGACCGGTGAACGTCGACATCGCCGCGCTGCGCGCCATTGAACGTGACAAGGACATCTCCTTCGAGACGGTGCTCGAGGCCATTGAGACGGCGCTGCTCACCGCGTACAAGCACACCGACGGCCATCAAGCGCAGGCGCGCATCGACGTCGACCGTAAGACTGGCCTGGTCCGGGTGCTGGCGCAGGAGCTTGACGCCGACGGCAACGTCCGCCACGAGTGGGATGACACTCCCGAGGGGTTCGGCCGGATCGCGGCCACCACGGCTCGCCAGGTCATCTTGCAGCGGCTGCGCGACGCCGAGCACGAGCGCACCTTCGGCGAGTTCTCGGCCAAGGAAGGCGAGATCGTCGCTGGGGTGGTGCAGCGCGACGCCAGGGCTAACGCCCGCGGCGTGGTGGTGGTCCAGATCGGCGAGACCGAGGGTGTGATCCCGCCGGTGGAGCAGGCGCCCAGGGAGACTTACCGGCACGGCGAGCGGATCAAGTGTTACGTGGTCGGCGTGTCCCGGGGACTGCGCGGACCGCAGATCACCTTGTCCCGCACCCATCCCAACCTGGTCCGCCGGCTGTTCGCCCTTGAGGTCCCGGAGATCGCCGATGGGACCGTGGAGATCCCCGCAGTGGCCAGGGAAGCCGGGCATCGCTCGAAGATCGCCGTGCGGTCGACCGTCCCGGGAGTCAACGGCAAGGGCGCCTGCATCGGACCGATGCACGCCCCCTTCGGGTTGACCCCGGGCACCATCGACCGTACGGCGATCTTGCTGCGGTGCCCGGCCTCGCGGGCGACCGCGACGATCTCGACGGATCCGTCGACCAGCTCGGGCACCTCGAGGGCGAACAGCTTGCGCACCAGGTTGGGGTGTGTGCGGGAGAGGGTGATCTGGGTGCCGCGGGCGCCGCGGGTCACCCCCACGACGTAGCAGCGCAGCCGGTCGCCGTGTCCGTAACGCTCGCCCGGTACCTGCTCCGCCTGCGGCAGGACCCCTTCGGTGCCCCCGCCGAGCGCCACGAGCACCACCCCGCGCGCGTTGGCCCGGACGTCGCGCTGCACGACCCCCGCGACGATCTCGCCCTCCTTGGCCGAGAACTCGCCGAAGGTGCGCTCGTGCTCGGCGTCCCGCAGCCGCTGCACGATCACCTGACGCGCGGTGGTGGCGGCGATCCGACCGAAGCCCTCCGGGGTGTCGTCCCACTCCTGCCCGGGCTCGCCGTCGTCGCCG
>DASYIL010000264.1:0-14999 GCA_035997545.1 Pseudonocardiaceae bacterium | reverse complement strand
ATACCGGCGGAGGCGTGGCTTTTCGGCTCTATTGCCATGGATGTGGATGAGCAGCGTGTGGTATGGCAGCTTCGTTGGGGAGCTCCTCCAGCCCGCAACCGAGGAGGACGTGGGGTCCCGGCATCGTATCGTTCTCCCAGGTCATCCCACCTGCCGAAGCACCACATGGTCGAGCTGATGGTGGCGACGACGCCGACGTCGTACCCCAAGAGCGCCAGGAATCGAGGATGGCACGGCCAGGCACCGCCCGCTCATCCGCAGCCACGCCTCACTGACCAACCGGCTGACCAGCAGCGATGCGGCTCCGTCGGGTCTTGTCACCCATCCGACGTTTGCTGCCATACCACACGCTGCTCATCCACATCCATGGCAGTAGAGCCGGCTTTTCTATGCCGGACTCAGGCATGATTGATGATCCCTCCTGCTGACTCTGATTGAGTCCGCTGGCTGTATCTGATTGAGCCCGCTGACTGTAATTGAGTGGCTGCGCTCAATCTGCGGTGCTGATTCGGAGGATCGGCTTCACGGTCTTGCTCGATTCAACAGCGTGTTCATGTCGATAAGCATGTCGGCCTCATCGCTGTTTTCTGTCGTCGATGTCGTCGATGTCCTCGTTGCTGAGCTGGAGGCGAGGATCGGATCAACTTGGTCGGGGTGCCGGAAGCCGACGATTGCACCGTCGACGGCGGGGTTGCGCAATGCCCAGGCGACCGCGACCGGTGTCGTGTCGTGTGCTCCGAGTGCCCGAAGCCGTACGCGGTGGCGGTATCGATCCAGTTGATGCCCAGCTCAAGGGCGCGCTGGATCGCAGCAATGAAGTCCTCGTCCTCCTGTAGTCCCCAACCGCCGCCTCCGGCAGCCCATGCGCCGAAGCCGACGCGGGTGATCTCCAAACCGGTGTTTCCTAGCTGCACAGTCTTGAGCTGTGTCTTGTGCATGTCCACTCCGTTTGGTCTCGGTCGTGGCTCGGCAGAACGAGGTAGCTGGAGACGTTATGAGCAGGTGCTCACGGTGCGAGCGTCCCGCCCCGCACGCACGGCAAAGTCATGCCTGCGAGACTGGCCTGGCGCGCTCCTCCCCTCTTCGACGCCAGCGCCCATCTGCGCTTCCCGTCGGCTGCAACCCCGAGGTGCCTGCTAGCTGCAATTAACGTGGCTCCGCTCGTCACTGACCCCCCGCATCGTCGGTAGTCACCTCGGTATGCCTCTCCGGCGTCTCGATTTCTGACTTGGTTCAACCGTCAGCCTCCCCGGGTCAGCCTTAGCTCCGGTGGCGCCACGGAGGCTCTTTGCAGCTGGCAGGTACGCGAAGAGTCCAGCCGGCCGGAAGCGCAGATAGGCGTTGGCCCTGACGACATGTGCCTGTTGCGAGGCGAATCTTGACGTCATGGACACCATCACTCACACAGAAGCTCCTCCCGAAGCCTCCCCGGTAGCCGCGGAGGTGGCCCCTCCCAGCGCCGGCCGGAAGTACGCCGTCGAGCTCATCGGGACGTTCATCTTCCTCTTCACCATCGCCGCCAGCGTGCTCAGCGGCAGCGCGTTGGCCCCGCTGGCCATCGGCGCCGCCCTGATGGTCATGGTCTACGCCGGGGGGCACATCTCCGGTGGCCACTACAACCCCGCCGTGACCATCGCCGCGCTGGTGCGCGGCCGGATCGGAGTTGCTGACGCGATCGGATACTGGGTGGCGCAGCTCGTGGGCGGGCTGCTCGCTATGGCGCTCGCCCGCTGGGTGATCCAGCCAGCACAGGTCAACACCCTGACCCTGTCCGGTCACCTGCTCATCGCCGCCTTCGTGGTGGAACTGCTGTTCACCTTCGCCCTGTGCTACGTCGTGCTCAACGTCGCCACCAGCAAGGACCACCCGAACAACTCCTTTTACGGCCTGGCCATCGGCTTCACCGTGGTGACCGGCGCGATTGCCGTCGGCGCCATCTCCGGTGGCGTGTTCAACCCGGCTGTGGCCATCGGCGGAGCCGCCATCGGCCTGTTCGCCTGGGCCACGCTGTGGGCCTACCTGGTGGCTCAGGTTGTCGGCGGTGCCGCCGCCGGACTCGCCTTCCTCGCCCTCAACCCCCACGACAAGTGATCCCCTTGGGGGCGCCCAGTTCCAGCCGGACGCCCTCAGCGTGGTAGCCGACAAACGTGGACACGCCCAGATGGACCTGCATCACCAGGTTCGGTGAACTCCCGCTGTCGACGCCAGAACCCGACCGATCAGACCCTCGGAGGTGCGCCGTGGCCACCCTCGTCTCGTTCACCCTTGATCTCACCGCGCACGAAGGCACCCGCCTGGCCGCTGTCCTGGATGCCCTCGGGCCGCTGTGGGATCCCGCTGAGATCTACACCGGCGAAGCCCAAGCCCACCAAATGCTCTACGCGCACCTCGACCCCGAGCAGCAAGCCACCCATGACGTGCTCATCGCCGCCGGTGCGCTACCCGACACCCGCGAGGCGATGAAATGATGCTCGACCCGCAAGCGGACCCCGGCCGCCGCGCATGGCTGCCGTGCCCCCACTGCTACGACAACCCCGCCCTGCTGTATCTCCTGGATTTCGACATCAACCTGGTCTGGGTGCAGTGCGCCAACTGCCTACGCCGCTGGTGGCACACCGGTGTCGGCCACCGGAAGCACCCAGAGCACCTGTTCGACGTCGCCTGATCCCAGCGAATAAATGACCTGACCTCGGTAAGGAGGTCACATGAAGCAACCGGCCGCGACGGCGACACGTGGGTACTCGAGGGCGTGAAGCGCTCGATCGGCAACGGCACCATTGCCGATCTCGTCGTGGTGTGGGACCGTGATAGCCAGGACGGTCACGTCAAGGGCATTCGTGGTGGAAACTCCGGCCGAGAGGTACGAGGCGTCGGTAATCACCGGGAAGGTGTCCCTGCGCTCGGTGCGACATCCTCGCCGACGCGCGGGGCCTGTTGGGGGGCAACGGGATTCTGCTAGAGAACCACGTGATGCGGCACATGGTCGACATCGAGGCGATCCACACGTTCGAGGGCACCGAGACGGTGCAGAACCCCATCGTTGGACGCGACATCACCGGCGTCAGCGCCTTCTCGTGGCCGAATCAGCCGACGCGGAGGAGACGTCGATGTCGCCTTTGGAACGACGCGGGTATCACTGTATGGGGCGCCGCATACCACCTGGTTGGTGACAATTCGCTCGAATTCCGAGATAATGCCGGTTAGGTGCTTCCCAACTGGTCAAGGCGGTCGACATGGGCATCATCCGCACCAACAACATGCTGGCCGGCGCGATAGCGGTCGCCGCGCTGACCCTCAGCGGGTGCTCCAGTGGCGTCACCGCCACCAGCGAACCGTCTACCGTGGCGCCGCCGCCGGCCAACGCCCAGAACTTGGAACAGGCTTACGTCAGCGTGGTGCAGAGGGTGCTGCCCTCGGTCGTGCAGATCACCACCGACCGTGGCCTCGGCTCCGGCATTGTCTTCGACACCCAGGGCAACATCGTTACCAACGCCCATGTGGTGGCCCAGGCGACCAAGTTCCAGGTGCGTCTGGCTGACAATCCGCAAGCAATCCCCGCCACGCTGATCGGTACCTACCCGCCCGACGACCTCGCCGTCATCAGACTCGACCACCCACCGTCCTCGCTGCACCCAGCGCACTTCGGTGACTCCGCCAGGCTGCAGGTCGGCGACATCGTCATGGCCATGGGCAACCCACTGGGGCTGACCGGCAGCGTCACCGAGGGGATCATCTCGGCCACCGGCCGTACCGTCACCGAGCCCGCCGGAGGCTCCTCGCCGGGCGCGACGCTGCCCGAGGCCATCCAGACCAGTGCCTCGATCAACCCAGGCAACAGCGGCGGCGCGCTGGTCGACCTGGCCGGCGACGTCATCGGCGTACCCACGCTGGCCGCGCTCGAGCCGCAGGGAGATGGCGGTGGGAGTGCCCCCGCGCCCGGCATCGGTTTCGCGATACCCAGCAACATCGTCACCGACATCGCCGGACAGCTCATCGCACACAACGGCCACGTGGTCAACTCTCATCGCGCCCAGCTCGGCGTCCGGGTGGCCACCGTGGTGGACCCAACCGGCCAGCCGGTTGGCATGGGGGTGGTTAGCGTAGTGCCTGGCGGGCCGGCCGCGGCGGCCGGGATACAGACCGGCGAGGTGATCACCGCGGTCAACAACACCCCGGTGCACCGCGCCTCCGAACTGGCCCAGGTGCTCGCCAAGCTCGACCCGGGACAGACTGTTCCGGTCACCCTGACTACCCCGCAGGGCGCGACCCGCACCGTCATGATCACGCTGGGCCAGCTGCCGGGAAGCTGACCACGGGTGTTAGGCCATCTCCAGGTCGGCGACCAAGCCGTCGTGCCAGTGTGTCTCGCTCGCCGATCGTGACGCCGTCGGCCGGGACATCGTTCATCTGATCGTCGACCTCGCCGAAGGAGTTCAAGATCGCCGGCTTGTCCGGATAGACCTCGGTCGAGCGGCGAAGCCCGGACCACCCCGGGATTTCAATTTCTCACGAAAGCAGGGACGCGCTCCGGAGAGCGACAGTTCGGGTTGCACGGCACGATGTGGTGTGCCCTCGACCTCGGCCAGCACCGCGGTTGGGCTGGCCGAGGTCGAGCCGGGCTCAGAGATTCAGGTTGGCGGGAAGAGTCTCAGTGACTAGGACCCGCTCGATCCTTGGGTGCCGGACGTGGAGCACCATCAGGGTGTAGTGACCGGCCACCGCTGGTGGGCTGGCCCCGGTGATCGTTCCCTGTGGGTAGTTGCCGTGATAGATGACCAGGCAGGTCTTGGGCTGGCTGGTCCGGGCTGGTGAGCGTGGTGGTTGATGCTCGGTATGCGGCTGTGGTGGTGCGGATGGTGTGACGCCTGGCTTGCGGGCAAGGGCATCGACGTCAGCCTGGTTGATTCGCCGGATGAGGGTCAGGGTGCCCTGGCCGTGGACGATGTTGTGAGCCAGCGGAAGCACCGCGGCGCAGCCGGAGACGTCGCTGGTCGCCGAGGCGCCGCTGCGCGGCCCCGAGCAGGCCGCCGCCAGGGCGAGCGCGATCGCGGCCCCGGCCACCGTGGCAGGGGCCATCTGCCAGCGCCGGGTGGTCATGGTTTTGGTTTTCTCGTCGGCTGATCCGTTTCCACGGCAGCGACGCCCGCCGCGGGCGGGGGTGCGCTCGAGGTTACTCGCAGCGCCAGCCACGCCAGTCCTCCAGCCGGGATGCAGACCCAATAGGCGATCAGCCGGTACAGCAGCACTGCAGCCAGGGTGATGGTCTGAGCCCCACCGAAGGCGACCAGGGCCAGGGTGATGCTGCCCTCCACGACCCCTATCCCTCCAGGCGTCACCGGCACACTGGCCGCGATCTGTCCGGCGCAGTAGGCCAGCACCAAGCCGTTCCACGGCGGCGTGGCGTGCAAGGCCAGGAAGGCCAGTACCAGTACCGCGAGGTCGGCCACCCAGCACAGCATCATCAGCGCGAAGGCTGTAACGCCGGCTGCCGGGGTCAGCCGGACGGTGCGCAGCTGGCGTACCCAGTCCCACCACAATTTCACGATCGGCGAGCTGCCTTGCACCAGCATCCGGCCCCACCGCCTGGAACCCAGGCCAGCCATGGCGCGCCGCCGGGCCACGGCCAAGCGAGCACCCTCGAGTGGCCGGGCGATTCGGTGCCGCATCGCGGGCCGGCGCAGCACCGCGTACCCGCCACCGATCAGGGCCAGCGCGCCCAGTAGCGCGATGCTGACTGCCTGCAAGCCGGGCACCGGGTCATCGTCGCCGGCGATCTGGACCGCGACGATGGTCAACACTGTGATCGCACCGACGTAAAGGACCGAGCACACCGCGAACATCCACCCGGCAACCGCCGCACTCACCCGACGGCGACGCAGGACTCCGAACATGACCACACCGGAGGCGGCGAACCCGAACGGCAGGCAGTAGGCCGCCGCGTCACCGGCCAGCACGGCCGCTCCCAGGGTCATCGGTCCGACCCCGCCACCCCCGCGGCGCAGGACCACCGCCGTTGCGGCCCCCCGCACCACGTAAGACAGCACCTCAGCGAGGACCGCCGCCACCACCCACCCCACGCTGACCGAGGTCAAGGTGTCGGCGGCAGTGAGCAGCTCGTCGCTGCTGTCGAACAACACCCGCACCGCCAGCGCGGCCGCGGCCAACCCGACGACCACCACGATCGCCCGCCGCCACCGCACCTGACCGACCAGTGCCACCGCCACACCCTCCTACATGTCCAGCGGACCCACGAGCCCGCGCCCCTCCGGTTACGGCTTCGACGAATACCAGCATGATCGACGAGGCCTCTCCGAATCGGCTACCGGCCAGCCGGAGAGAGAACAACTGCGCTGAGGCTGGCCGCATCATCGCCGACGATGCGGGGGTCGGCGAAGAGCAGGGTCACGTCGATGGCAGCTAGCAGGCACGTCGGGATTGCAGCCGGCGGGAATGGCAAATGGGCGCTGGTGTCGAAGACGAACGAGCGCTCAAGGGCCAATTTGGAGGCATGACCTTGCTGCGCATGCGGTGCTGGCCGATCGCCACCGCGGCCGTCCTGGCCGTCACGGTGTCCCGACCGCCCGGCCGTTTCCCTTTCCTGAGGTGCGCTAGCGCTGTGGGGCAACCCCGACGCGCCCAGGGTTGGGGATCTCCTCTCGCGTGGGTGTTGATCGTGAGCCCTCGGGGCAGCCTCATGGCGGCCTGCGCCTACACCGCGCTGGGCATCACCCATGCGGCCTCAACCACTAGCGAGGAGATGGCGAGCATTGCATGCCAACGGAGCGTGAACGGTGACCACGCACCCGGACGGCCCGCGCGCGCTCTTCCGTCCCAGACCGCAACGACGGTACATCTCATCTCTTGCGAGGAGGCAACACAGTGACGAACATGCACCCCAAAACACAGACGACGGATGCGGGTATCCCGGTCGAGAGTGACCAGTACTCGCTCACCGTCGGCCCTGATGGTCCGGTCCTGTTGCAGGATCACTATCTCATCGAGCAGATGGCGCAGTTCAATCGCGAACGCATCCCCGAACGCCAGCCGCACGCCAAGGGTAGCGGCGCTTTCGGCCGCTTCGAGGTGACCCACGACGTCAGTGCTTACACCAAGGCTGCAGTGTTCCAGCCGGGCACCACGACCGAGATGGTGGCCCGGTTCTCTACGGTGGCCGGGGAGCGTGGCAGCCCCGACGTCTGGCGCGACCTGCGGGGTTTCGCGCTGAAGTTTTACACCACCGAGGGCAACTACGACATGGTCGGGAACGCCACCCCGGTCTTTTTCGTGCGTGACCCGTTGAAGTTCCAAAACTTCATCCGCTCCCAGAAACGCCGCGCCGACAACAACCTGCGTGACAATGACATGCAGTGGGACTTCTGGACACTGTTGCCGGAGACAGCTCACCAGGTCACCTGGCTGATGGGCGACCGCGGAATTCCCCGCACCTGGCGCCACATGAACGGCTACTCCAGCCACACCTACATGTGGGTCAACGCGGCCGGTGAAAAGTTCTGGGTCAAATACCACTTCAAGACTAACCAGGGCATCGAGTTCCTTACCCAGGAAGAGGCCGACCGCCTGGCCGGCAGCGACCCTGACTACCACACCCGCGACCTGTTTGACGCGATCAAGCGCGGGGACCACCCCAGCTGGACGCTCAAGATACAGATCATGCCCTTCGAGGAGGCCAAGACCTACCGGTTCAACCCGTTCGATTTGACCAAGGTGTGGCCGCACAGCGACTACCCGTTGATCGAGGTCGGCCAGATGACGCTGGACCGCAACGCCACCGACAATCACACCGAGATCGAGCAGGCCGCCTTCCAGGTCAACAACCTCGTGCCCGGCATCGGCCCCAGCCCGGACAAGATGCTGCTCGGCCGGCTGTTCTCCTACGCTGATGCCCACCGTGCCCGGCTGGGTGCCAACTACCAGCAGATCCCGGTCAACGCACCCAAAGCACCGGTGCACAGCTACAGCAAAGACGGCGTGATGCGCATCCACCCCGTCACCGACCCGGTGTATTTCCCCAACTCCAAGGGCGGACCGCAGGCCGACATCGCGCGCTACGGCGAGCCAGCCGGGTGGCACGCCGACGGGGACATGGTCCACGCCGCCCAAACCCCGCACGCCGAAGACGACGACTGGGGCCAGGCCGGCACCCTCGTCCGCGACGTACTCGACGACGCCGCCCGCACCAGGCTGGTCAACAACATCGTCTACCAGCTCCTCAACGGGGTCACCGAACCCGTCCTGCTCCGCAGCTTCGAGTACTTGCGCAACGTCGACAAAGACCTGGGCGACCGCGTCGAGCAAGGCGTCCGCGCGGGCCAGTCCTGACCTTGTCCATCTAATGGGGGCAGACCGGGGCCCGGCGCCAGAGGCGCCGGGCCCTTACCACCTCAGCCCCGGTAACTACCAGACCAGGAGACCACCATGTCTGACCGCATCGCCGGCATCGACATCCCGGACAGCCAGCTGGCCAGCGAGGCCACCGAACTGGTCCGCGACGTCGCCAGCCCGCTGTTGTTCCACCACTCACGCCGGGTATTCCTCTTCGGTTCGCTGCAGGGCAACCGGCTCGGTCTGACGGCCGACCCGGAACTGCTCTACGTCGGCGCGATGTTCCACGACCTGGGCCTCACCGAGAAGTACCGGCGCACCGACCAGCGCTTCGAGCTCGACGGCGCTGACGAGGCCCGCCGATTCCTCACCGCGCACGGCCTGCCCGAGGACCGCGTTCGCCTTGCCTGGCTAGGCATCGCGCTGCACACCACCCCGGAAACCCCGTACCACCTAGAACCCGAGGTCGCCCTGGTCACTGCCGGCGTGGAAACCGACGTGCTCGGCATCGGCTACGCCGACCTCGACAAAACTCTCATCGACGCCGTGGTCAGCGCGCACCCACGACCTGACTTCAAACGCCAAATCTTGCAAGCGTTCACTGAGGGCTTCAAGGAACGCCCGGACACCACCTTCGGCACGGTCAACGCCGACGTCCTCGCTCATTTCGTGCCCGGTTTCGTCCGTACCGATTTCGTTGAAGTCATCCAGAGCAATGCCTGGCCCGAATAGCCAGACTCCGCAGTGACCGACATGATCACGACCACCGCACCGGCTGCCGGACGGCGGCTGCTTCCCGAGGCGCCGCTGCTGGTCGCCGCCCGGGGTGAGCGCCCGAATCGGGTGCCGGTGTGGTTCATGAGACAGGCCGGGCGTTCACTGCCCGAGTATCGGGAGGTGCGGGCTGGTCTGCCGATGCTGCAGGCTTGCATGACTCCGGAGCTGGTCTGTGAGATCACGCTGCAGCCGGTGCGCCGGCATGGGGTGGACGCCGCGATCCTGTTTAGTGACATCGTGGTGCCGCTGCGCGCTGCTGGCGTGGGGCTGGACATCGTGCCCGGGACCGGTCCGGTGGTGGACGATCCGGTGCGTAGCGCCGCCGATGTTGCGGCGTTGCCGACGCTGGCACCCGAGGCCGTCGAGCCGGTTGCCGCCGCGGTGCGGTTGGTGGTGGCCGAGTTGGGGCAGATCCCGTTGATCGGTTTCGCTGGGGCCCCGTTCACGCTGGCTTCCTATCTCGTTGAGGGGGGACCGAGCCGCCATCATGAGCGCACCAAAGCGCTCATGCACTCGCAGCCCGATGTCTGGCACGGGCTGCTGGATCGGCTCGCTGAGCTCACCCTGACCTTCCTGCGGGTGCAGGCCGCTGCTGGGGTGGATGCGGTGCAGCTGTTCGACTCCTGGGCGGGAGCGTTGTCGCAACGGGAGTACCGGGAGTTTGTGTTTCCGCACTCGGCGCGGGTGTTGGCGGGTCTGGCTGATACCGGCTTGCCGCGGATCCATTTTGGGGTGGGTACCGGGGAGTTGCTCGGGGCGATGACCCAAGCCGGTGCGGATGTCGTCGGGGTGGACTGGCGGATTCCCCTGGATGTGGCCGCGCAGCGGGTCCGGGCTGCCCGAGCGCACGGCCCGATTGTGCTCCAGGGCAATCTCGACCCGGCGGTGCTGCTGGCCGGCTGGCCGGCCGTCGAGCGGGAGGTGCGCCGGGTGATCGACGAGGGCCGCGCGGCCGACGCACACGTGCTCAACCTCGGCCACGGCGTCCTGCCAGGAACCGACCCGGACACGCTGACCCGCATCGTGGAGCTGGTGCACTCGCGGTGAGCGGCGCCGAACCTGCGCGGGTCGCCGTGGTCGGCGGCGGGATCTCCGGGCTGGCGGCAGCGTACCGATTGCGCACGCTGCTCGGCTCGACCGCCGAGATCGTGCTCGTCGAGGGTTCGCGGCGGCTCGGCGGGGCGCTGCGCACCGTCGAGCTCGGTGGTCTGCCGTTCGACGTGGGTGCGGAGGCGTTCCTGACGCGCCGGCCGGAGGGGGTAGGGCTGGTCGCGGAACTGGGGCTGGGTGGGCAGCTGACTCATCCCACCCCGGCGGCCCCCACGGTGCGGGCTGCTGGGCGCACCGTGGCGCTGCCCACCCGCACCCTGCTGGGCCTGCCAGGGACCGCTGCCGACGTCGCCGGCTTGCTGTCCGGGCCGGGGGTGGCGCGGGTGGCCGCGGAACCGACCGTGCCGCTGTGCTGGGAGTCTGGGCAGGACGCCGCGGTCGGGCCGTTGCTGCGCGAGCGGGCCGGTGACGAGCTGGTGGACCGGTTGGTCGATCCCCTGCTGGGCGGCGTATACGCGGGGCGTGCCGATGCGCTGGGGTTGCGCGCCACGCTGCCCGCGGTGGCCACCGCGCTGGACCGCGGTGCCGGGTCGCTGCTCGTCGCGGCTGGTGCTGCGTTGTCCTCCGGTGGGCTGCCTCCCGGCGGGCTGGCTGCCGGCGGCGCGAGGTCTCCGGTGTTCGGCACCCTGCTCGGCGGGCTCGGTGGTCTGGTGGAAGCGCTAGTGGCCGCCGCGGGGGTGCGTCCGCGGCTCGGGCTGCCGGTGCGCGGGCTGGCCCGTACGGCTGGCGGCTGGCGGTTGGAGCTGGGTGGTCACGTTCATAGGGCGAGCTCACCCGAGCACCTCGATGTCGATGCCGTGGTGCTCGCCGTGCCAGCCCCCGCCTTGCGGCGGCTGCTGGCCGATCCGTTGCCGGTGGCCTCGGCCGCCGCGGGGCGGGTTGAGGTCGCTTCCCCGGCGGTGGTCGGGCTCGCGCTGCCGCTGTCCGCCGCGCAGGCCCTCCCCGCGGCGTCGGGTGTGCTGGTGGCCTCCACCGAGCCGCTGTCGGTGAAGGCGTTCACGTTCTCCGGGCGCAAGTGGGCGCACGCCTCGTCGCACCAGGTGCTGCTGGTCCGGGGTTCGCTGGGCCGCCACGGCGAGGCGCGGGTGCTGCAGTGTGACGACGCTGAGCTGGTCAACGCCGTGCGCGCGGATCTCGCCGCGGTCACCGGGATCACTGCTGCGCCGGTGGACACCGTGGTGTTCCGCTGGGGTGGCGGGCTGCCCCAGTACGCGCCGGGGCACTGTGAGGTCGTCGCCACCCTGGAGCAGGAGGTGGCCGGAGCTGCTGGGCTGGCCGTCGCGGGGGCCATCCTGCACGGCGTCGGCCTGCCGGCCTGCATCGCTACCGCCGACGCTGCTGCCCACCGCATCGCCGTGTATCTGGAGACCGCCGGATGGTCCCGAGCACCAGCCGCGGCGAGCGGTGGGACGATGGGGTCATGACGCGCCATGACTACGCCGCGCTGAACTCCACCATCCGCTACACGATGTGGTCGGTCTTCCGGGTCGAGCCCGGACGGCTACCCGCCGACCGCGCGGATTCCGCACGCGAGGCGCAGCACTACCTCGAGGCGCTGGAGGGCAAGGGTGTGGCGGTGCGCGGGGTTTACGACCTCGCCGGTCTGCGGGCCGACGCGGACTGGATGATCTGGTGGCACGCCGAGCAGATCGAGGCGCTGCAGGCCGGGTACGCCGACCTGCGCCGCGCCACCACGCTGGGCCGGGCCAGCATGCCGGTGTGGTCGACCGTGGCGCTACACCGCCCCGCGGAGTTCAACAAGAGCCACGTGCCTGCGTTCCTGGCCGGGGAGGAGCCCCGGCGCTATGTTTGCGTCTACCCGTTCGTGCGTTCCTATGAGTGGTACCTGCTGCCCGACACCGAGCGCCGCGAGCTGCTCGCCGAGCACGGCATGCAGGCCCGTGACTATCCCGACGTGCGCGCCAACACGGTCGCGTCGTTCGGGCTGGGCGACTACGAGTGGATCCTTGCGTTCGAGGCCGACGAACTGCACCGCATCGTCGACCTGATGCGGGCGCTGCGGGCCAGCCGAGCACGCCGACACGTCCGCGAGGAGGTGCCGTTCTTCACCGGTTCCCGGGTGCCGGTCGCCGAGTTGGTGGCAGGGCTGCCTTAGCTGGTGAGCTGGTCTTCGTCGGGCGCCAGCCGCAGCGAGATCGAGTTGATGCAGTAGCGCTGATCGGTGGGAGTGTCATAGCCCTCACCCTCGAAGACGTGTCCGAGGTGGCTGTGGCAGGTGGCGCAGAGCACCTCGACACGCATGGAGAACATGCTGTGATCCTCGCGCAGCAACACCGCGTCACCGGCCAGCGGGGTGAAGAACGATGGCCACCCGCAGTGGGACTCGAATTTGTGATCGCTGCGGAACAGCTCCGTTCCGCAGGCCCGGCACTCATACACGCCCTGGGTATTGGTGTGTTCGTACTCGCCGGTCCCCGGCCGCTCGGTGCCAGCCTTGCGCAGTACGGCGTACTCCTGCGGGGTGAGCTGCTTGCGCCACTGGGCCTCGGACTTGACGACCTTGGGGGTCACTCCCTTGACCGGATCCATAGCTAACACGCTACGCGGGCGGCATCAGCCCAGCAGGGCGGTGAGGATGAACACCGCTGCCTCCCACAGCCAGATGGCTACCCCGAGCAGGATCAGCGCCACCACCAGGAACGCAGCAACCCACCGCGGGCCCTGCGCGCGGTTGGCCGAGTCGGCGAAGTCGGCGACGCCGGACAGCTCGCCCTCGACGGTAAACCCGGGACGCAGCCGGTGGGGGCGGTCGAGGTGCTCGGCGAAGGCCTGCACCTCCGGATCGTTGCGGTCCAGCCCGATCAGCTCGTCGTCCAGCCGACGTCGCTCCTCGGCGTCCGGCTGCTGACCCGGCCGGTCGCGCTGCGGTTCGCTGCCCACCACGGCGCCACCGTAGCTCACCATGCGTCGAGCAGCCGTGCGGTAGCTTGCCGATCGTGGGCCGTGGCGATGCACTGGAGCTCACGGTGCCAGGCCCCGAGGGCGAACGCACCGTGCGAGTGTCCAACCCGGACAAGATGTACTTTCCTGAGCGCGGCATCACCAAGCGGCAGGTCGTGGAGTACTACCTCGAGGTGTCCAGGCCCTTGCTCGGGGTGCTCGCGCAGCGCCCGGTCACCTTGAAGCGCTTCGTGGACGGGGTGACCGGGGAAGCCTTCTACGCCAAGCGGGTCCCCAAGGGCGCCCCGGACTGGGTGGACTCGGTGGAGATCACCTTCCCGTCCGGACGCACCGCCCGCGAGGTGTGCCCCACCGAGCCCGCCGTGCTTGCCTGGGCGGCGAACCTGGGCACCTTCGACTTCCACCCGTGGCCGGTGCGCCGCCCCCAGGTGGATCATCCTGACGAGCTGAGGGTGGACCTCGACCCGCAGCCGGGGACCGGCTTTACCGAGGCCGTCGCGGTGGCTGGGGTGTTGCGCGAGGTGCTGTCTGAGGCGGGGCTGGTCGGTTATCCCAAGACCTCCGGGGGCCGCGGGATTCACGTCACGGTCCGGATCCGCCCGCAGTGGTCGTTCGTACAGGTCCGCCGGGCGGTCATCGCGCTGGCTCGGGAGGTGGCGCGGCGGATCCCGCAACGGGCCACCGTGTCCTGGTGGAAGGAGGAGCGCGGCCAGCGGGTGTTCCTGGACTTCAACCAGGCCGCGCGGGACCGCACGATCGCCTCGGCGTGGTCGGTGCGGGGCACTCCGCGGGCCACGGTGTCGATGCCGGTGTCCTGGGACGACCTGCCGCGGGTGCACCCCGACGACTTCGACGTACTCACGGTGCCCGCGCTGCTCGCCGAGCGGGGCGACCCGCACGCCGGGCTGGACGGCGAGTCCTTCGGCCTGCAGACGCTGCTGGAGTGGGCGGTGCGCGACGAGCGTGACCACGGCCTGGGTGATCTGCCCTACCCGCCGGAGTACCCGAAGATGCCCGGCGAGCCGCTCCGGGTACAACCGAGCCGCGCTAGGCACTCTAGCAGCGAAAACAAGCCAAGCTAGCATGGGGAGGTGGCTACCATAGCGCTCACTGGCCGGATAACCTAGGACAATGGCTGAACGGCTCGATGATCTCTGCGCCAGCTTCAAGCGCCACCTGCGTGCCGAGAAGAAGGCCGTGCGGACCGCAGCCCACTGTACGGGATGTCGGTGCGGATGTTCTCCGACTGGCTGCTGTCCTGCGGCCGCCCCGCCACCCTCGATGAGCTGACCCGCAGCGCCATCCGCGAGTGGCTCGCCGAGATCGGCGAGACCCGGCAGGCCTCCACGGTCCGTACCCGCTTCAAAGGCCTGCACCGCTTCTGCGGCTGGCTGGTGAGCGAAGGGGAGCTCGTCGAGCACCCGATGCGAACCCTCACCGCACCCGCGGCCGCCGACAAGCCGGTACCCGTGCTCAACGACGACGAGCTGGCCGCGCTGGTCAAGGCGTGTGCCGGGAAGGACTTCACCGACCGCCGTGATGAGGCCCTGATCCGGCTGCTCCTCGATACCGGAGTGCGGGTGTCCGAGGCATGCGGCCTGGCGCTGGCCGACGTGGACCTGGACCGCGAGATGGCACTTGTCACCGGCGGTCCGCCCCGTCTATTTCGGCTCCCGCACCGCACATGCCCTCGACCGCTATCTCCGGGAACGCCGCCGCCACCGCTGGGCTCACCTTGACGCTTGTTCCTGACCCAGCGCGGCCCGCTGTCCACGGATGGCGCCCGCGAACGGATCACGGTCCGCGCCGGGCAGGCCGGGCTGCGGGGCCGCTGTACCGTGCCAAAA
>DASYIL010000263.1:0-9214 GCA_035997545.1 Pseudonocardiaceae bacterium | reverse complement strand
TGGAGTTGGCGGGTCAGGTGGTTGGTGTGTCGGGCGAGGTCGAGGCGGCGGGTGTAGAAGTCGGGTCCGAGGTCGGTGAATTCGGTGGTGGGGTCGGCGAGCAGGTGGAAGATGATGGTCAGGATGGATCGTTGCAGCGCGACCAGTGCTTTGGCTTTGGGCATTCGTTTGACCAGCCGTCGGTAGCGTTCGCCGAGGACGGTGTCGGTTTTGGCGGCGCCGGTGGCCATCTGGGCCAGCGCGGCTTTGAGGTAGGGGTTGCCTTTTCCTGTGGTGGCTGCGCCTTTTTTGCGGCCGGACTGCACGGTGCGGGGGGCGACTTTGGCCCATGAGCACGGTCGTTGGTGGCGGCCGAACACGGTCATGTCCAGGCCGATCTCGCCGATGACGGCGCGGACTGAGTCCGGCCCGGCGCCGGGGATCGCGCACAGTCGCGCGACCGCGCTGGCGTAGCTGGCCGGTGTTGGTTGCGGCCGTGGGGTGGCTTGGCCCTGGGCGGGGTCCGGTGCGTCGGTGCTGGTGGCCGGGTCGGTGCTGGGCGCCCCGAGGGGCAGTGCGGCGATCGCAGCGTCGAGCAGTGCGGTGACCTCGGTGATGCGCGTGGTGAGGTCGTCGAGTTGGCCCAGCAGCTCGGGCGGGCAGCCCCACGCACAGTTTTCACGCCCGCGCGGCGCCCCCACCGCGGACATGGGGACTGACATGATGCCGTGGTCACCGGCCCGTCCCGCACGGCAGCCACCCGCCGCTGCAGGCGCCAACCTGGCCCCACCGGCAAGCTAGCCGCAGGAGCGGCTGAAGATCCAATACCAGACGGCTGTCGGAGCGGGGGCTACAGTTGTGCTGGCAGTCGAGGGGCGGCACAGAAAGGGGTCACTCGTGAAGGAAGGCTCACCCGCGGCCGAGCGTGAGCAGCTTCCGGATATCGATGTCAGCAAGCCTCATACGGCTCGGTTCTGGAACTACTTGCTGGATGGCAAGGACAACTACCCGGCCGACCGGGCGGCCGGTGAGCAGATTCTTGCTATCGCACCGGGTTTCCGGGACGCTGCCCGCGCCGTCCGAGGGTTTCTAGGCCGCGCCGTCCGGCACCTGGTCGCTGATGCAGGGATCCGCCAGTTCCTCGACATCGGTACCGGGCTGCCCACCGCCAACAACACCCACGAAGTCGCCCAGGCGGCCGCGCCGGAGTGCCGCATCGTCTATGTCGACAACGACCCTCTGATCATGGCGCACGCCCGCGCTCTGCTCACCAGTACGCCTGAGGGCACCACCGACTATGTCTACGCGGACCTGCGCGACCCCGACACGATCCTGCGCGAAGCCGCCCGGACGCTGGACTTCACCCAACCGGTCGGGCTCATGCTGCTGGGGATCCTCAACCACATCATGGACACCGTCGAGGCGCACGTGATCGTGAACCAGCTGCTGAACGCGCTGCCTTCAGGCAGCTACCTGGCGGTCTCCCACCCCACCACAGAGATCGATGCTGAGGTGATGCTCGAGGTTGTGCGACAGTGGAACGAGGGCGGCGGAACCCCGCCAGTAGTGTTCCGTGACTGTTACGAGCTGACTCTTTTCTTCGATCGCCTGGAACTGCTGGAGCCCGGCGTGGTCTCCTGTTCGCTGTGGCGCCCCGATCTCGTTGGGTTCAGGGCCCCGCCCGCCGTGTACGAGTTCGGCGGGGTCGGGCGAAAGCCCTGATCTCAGCTCAGAGTTCTTTGAGGGTGCTGTTCAGGAATCTGGTTGTCTCGGCAGGGGATTTGGCCTGGACGCACAAGCGATCCATCACCACTAGATAGTGCTGAACGTCCTGGCTCTTGTCCAGGTAGAGGGCGCTGGTGAGCTGTTCGAGATACACGATGTCTGGTAGATCGGGTTCGGAGAATCGCAGGACCGCGAATGGTCCGCCCACTGCCGCGTGTCTCCCTGCGTAGAACGGTATCGCTTGGAGCGTGACGTTGGGTAACTCGGCCTTCTTGATCAGATGCTGGATCTGCGCCCGCATTGCCGAACGCCCGTCAAACCGCCATAGCGCCGCCTCGTCGATCACGGCCCACAGGTTTGGTGCGCCGGGTTGAGTGAGGATTTCCTGACGTTTCATCTGCAGTGCGATCCGGCGCTCGATGTCATCGGCGGACTCGCCGGGGTGGCCGAGCTGGAGGACAGCGCGGGCACTCTCCTGGGTCTGCAGCAGGCCATGCACGAGCTGGGGTTCATAGGTGCGAATGACGGCGCAGGACTGCTCCAGGCCGAGGTACATCTCGAAACGGTCTGGCAGGAAATCGCTGTAGCGGTGCCACCATCCGGGCTCGTTGGCCCGCTGGTTCAGCCCCAGGACCGCTCCTTGTTCCTGTTCGTCTGTGATGCCGTAGAGGGCGAGCAGAGCGGCTACTTCGTGTTCCTTGAAGCTGACCCGGCCCAGCTCCATGCGGCCGATCTTGGCGTGGGACATCTGGACCGCGTGCCCCGCCACTTCGGCGGTGAGTCCACTCGCTTCACGGAGCCGGCGTAGCTGGACGCCCAACGCGATGCGCAGGACGGTCGGCTCCTGCTGCGGTCGTACCTGTGGATAGCCACCGGCCGACTCCTGACCCCACCGAGCTTTCCTCACCATGCCTCCTACGGGTGAAACACTTCGTTCCCCCATAGACTCGCACCACCGGCCTGCATTCTGCTCGGGCCATCGCACCTCTCTCGGAGCGGGACTCACCCCGGGCTACCCCTCCCATCGGCTCCGGATAGGTCAGGATGCCCACAGGAGGCGTCGCAGCGCAATACCTGAGACCTTCTGGAAGACGCGCGCAGGATTGAGTTGCCAGCGTGGTGGCCGAACGGCTACGTACTGTGGTCAGCCGCTCGCCGCTCCTAGTCTTTGGGTCTGCGGTCGATGAAGAAGCGCACCTGCCCCTCCTCGTCGTCGCCGTCGACGGGTTCGACGTGGAGTTCCTGTTCGTGGAGCTCATAGACCACGGTGGATGCCAGGAAGACTTTGGCGCCCTTGGCCTCGATCACGGTGTCCTCGGCGGCCGGAGCTGCCGCGATGGACAGCCCCAACCCTTCTGACCTGGTCGATTCACTCTGTGGCGAGATCCGCAGGCCCGACCCCGCCGGCATCTGATTCTTGATCACGAGCGCGTTAATGGCCTGGGCAGCTGCGTCGGTCACTGTCAGCATGCCGTTACCGTAGGGGTTATCTCCTCCGAACGTCCAAGCGGGAGGTCTTCGGAGGCGGGTGGGTTTCATCGAGACCGGTGAGGTGCGGCCCTACGCGTACGATAAGATCATCTCGGGGCTGGTCATTCTCGCGAAGCCGCTCGATTCTCGGTAGTCGCCTCCTCGGCGGTCAGCGCTTCCACGGTGTGTTCCCGCACCGGGCGCAGCTCAAACTCCCCGAACTGGCCGCGGCGAACGGCCACGGCACTCATCGGCAAGGGTCGACTCTGCCGATGGCGGGGAGCGACGGTCATTCCGGCCCGCGGTCGGCGGTCGGAGACGGGCGTGCGCATGTCATCCTTCATTCGTTGTGGTCCTGCTGTGGCCGCCAGCCGGGACGGGAGCGCGCAACACGCAGGCACAACGGGATGAATCCCGCTGGCTCAGGCGCCCGGCCATCGACGGATCTACTTGAGCATTCCCGACGAGTGGCCAGCATGACGCTGCCCCCGGCCCCCGTCCGCGGTGAAAGGGTACTCCCCACGCTCAAGACGAGCATACCTGCGATCGGATGCAACCCACCAGGGTGACGTCGCGTGGCGGCGTTTGTGCATCCGCGATTGTCTCCGGCGCGTGCGATCATCCACCCAGGTACGCTGCGAACACAGTCCGATCGCGGGGCCGAAGAGGACAGCCACCAGCGCAAAGGAGGCTCCGGTGGATCTAGACGATGACCAGGCTCGGGCGGGCCAGTGAGCGCCCCAGAGACCGGTGAACGGCTGGTCTGCGAGACCGTATCCACCCCAGCCCGACGAACGCCGCTGGTGACGAGGATGCTCGCCTGGTCCGGCGCGGATGCGCTGCGGTTGGAGGCGGCGCGGGTGGTCCTCGGCCAGCGCAGCATGCGGGCTGGCGGGTCCATGGTCAGTGCCCCGCAGGAGGGCATCGAGGCGTACTCCGCAGCCTACTCGCTGGCCACCGACGAGGCAGGTGTGGTGCAGCGGTTGACCGTCCGCACCATTCGGGCCCGGGGCGAGCAGTCCGTCAGCCTTACTCGCTCGGAGGAGGGCATCTGGCTGGTCGACCGGGTCGGCCAGGATGCGAGCACCGTGCGCACCAACTTCAGCGGCGCCCTGGACGTCGATCTGGCGTTCAGTCCACTGTTCAACGCCTTGCCCGTGCGCCGGCTGGGCTTGCACCGCGCCGCCGCCCAGCACGACCCGTCGATGCAGCACGATCTGCCGGTGGTGTTCGTCTCGTTGCCGGGCCTTGAGGTGTGTTGTGTCCGGCAGACCTACCGCACCGTGGCAGTGGAAGAGACGACGGTGGTGAGCTTCGCCACCGACGGGTTCACAGCGGAACTCACGGTGGACACTGACGGTCTGGTGCTGGACTACCCTGGGTTGGCCTTGCGTACCTGACTCTGTGTCCCTGAACCTTAGGCACCAGAGCTTAGGTGCGTGAACGGGCGTCAGCCGGCGGCGATCCGGCCACCGGCGGCGAGCACCGCCTGTTCCCCGCCCCGCACTGCGGCCACTTGCACCCCGGCCGGCAGCCCGGACACCCTCGGTGCGGGCACCGATACCGCGGGCCAGCCCAGCAGGTTGAATGGCAGCGTGAGGGACAGCAGCGCGGGCATCACCTCGACTTGGGTACCGTCCGGGGTATCCACCTGCCGGGCGCCGATCCGGGTGGCGCGCAGCGGGGTGGTGGGTAACAGCAGCAGGTCGATTCCCTCGGCGAACATCCGGGTGGTCAGCTCGGCGGCCAGCCTGCGGCGGGTCCGCTGCGCGGTGACGTAGTCGACGGCGGTGTGTTTGGCGGCGGCTTGTAGCCGCGCCGCGGTGGCCGGCTGGTAATTGTCGGCGCGCTGCGCCAGCCAGCGCGCGTGGGTGGCATAGGCCTCGGTGCCGACGATCACGTAGTAGGTGGCGGCAAGTTCCTCGATGCCAGGCAGGCTGACGTCACACAAGACGGCCCCGGCAGTGCCCAGCGCGGCGGCGGCGCGGTCCACCGCGGCGGTGATCTCCGGGTCATGCACCCGCCAGTACGAATCGGTGGGGCGTCCGACCACGGTGCCTTCTATCGGGGCTGTCGGGTCGATCCGGCGCCCGGTCAGCGCGCCGAACGCCACCCCGACCGTGTTGACGTCCGCGCCGAGCAACCCGATGTGGTCCAAGGTCTCCGACAGCGGGAACACCCCGGCGGTGGGTAGCGCGCTCCGCGCCGGTTTGAGCCCGACCACCCCGCACAGTGCGGCCGGGGTGCGCGTCGAGCAGCCGGTGTCGGTGCCCACCGCCAGCGGGACCAATCCGGCGGCCACCGCGGCCGCCGACCCGCTCGACGAGCCGCCGGTGATCCGCTGCGGATCGTGCGGGTTGTGGCAGGGGCCCTCGGCGGCGACGTCCCCGGTGGGTCCGTAGGCGAACTCGTGGGTGTGGGTCTTGGCGACCACCACGGCGCCGGCCTCGCGCAGCCGGGCCACCACCGCGGCGTCTTCCCGCGCTGGGGCGGCGTCGGCCAGCACCGAGCTCCCACAACGGGTGGGCAGGCCGGCGACGTCGATGAGGTCCTTGACTGCTACCGGCCACCCGCTCAGCGGGCCGGGACGCGCAACGCACGCATCCACCGCAACCACCTGCACGATCGCGTTATACGGGTCGGGCCGTTGCGCGAAAAGGTTCCACTCGCGGCCCACTGCCCGTCGTGACTCACGAAAAGGTTCCACTTGGCAGTCTCCGGGGCACTAGCACCGCGAAAAGGTTCCACTTGGCGGTGTCCGGGGCTATAGGGCGAGGTGGCAGCGGGTGCCGTGCAGGGCGATGACGTGGCCGCCGGCGCGGCCGACCTCGCGTAGCTGGGTGAGGGCGCTGGGAGCGGCCAGATCGACGTGTCCCGTGTCCCTGTTACGGGCTGCGTCGAAGGCTCGGCGGGCCAGGTGGCCTGCCCGGATGGTGGCGTCCAGCCCGCCGGTGGATGCCAGCGAGCCGCGGGCCGCCCCCAGCCGGCCGAGTGCATCGTCCACCGCCTCGAGCAGAGCGCTGCGGTTGCCCTCGCACATCGCCCGGACCAGCTCGGGCCGGGAGGCGGCGACCCGAGTGCCGTCGGTGAACGAGCCCGCGCCCAGGGCCATCGCCAGGGGTCCACTGTCAGCGCCCACCGAGGCGAGCACCGCGGCCAGCACGTGCGGCAGGTGTGACACCCTGGCGACCGCGGCGTCGTGGTCCTCGGCGCCGGCCGGCACCACGTGCGCTCCGCAGTCCAGCGCGAGCTGGGCGACCTGCGCCCACACCACCGGGTCGGCGCCGTCATCGGTACTCACCAGCCAGGGTGCCCCGGTGAACAGCGTCGCCGATCCAGCCGCCCAGCCCGCGGCGGACGTCCCCGCCATCGGGTGCCCGCCAACATAGCGGGCCGACGGGCTGTGGCGCGCCACCGCTGCCGCGACAGGTTGCTTGACGCCTACCACGTCGGTGAGCCGGCAGCGCGGAGCGTGCCGCGCCACCACCGGCAGCACGTCGACGACCGCGGGCAAGGGGACCGCGAGCACCACCAGGGCGTCGTCGCCGGCGGCGGCCCGCAGCACATCCTCGATCGAGGACGTGACGTCGAAGCCGGCTTCCCGGGCACCGGCGACGTCGGTGGCCGAGGCCGCGGTGCCCCGGACCTTCCACCCGGCACTGTCGGCGGCCCGCAGCAGCGACCCGCCGATCAGGCCCAACCCGATGACGCACAGCGTGCGCTCGCTCACGAGGCCAACGCCTCCAGCGCGAAGCCGGCGTAGAGGGCCACCCCGTGCACCATCGCCGACTCGTCGAACACCGCCCGGTTGGAATGGTTGGCCGGGGCTTTGTCCGGCTCGTGGCCGGACGGGCAGGCGCCGAGGAACGCCATCGCGCCGGGCACTTTCGCCAGTACGTAGGAGAAGTCCTCGGAGCCCATCAGCGGGTCCACCATGGGTTCGGCGTAGCGTGCGCCGAGCACTCGGCGGGCTAGGTCGAGCACCTGCGGGCTCACCCCGTCGTCGTTGACGGTAACCGGGTAGCCGTGCTTGACCTGCACGGAGGCCACGCAGCCGTGGGCCGCTGCGACGTGCTCACAGACCCGGTGCACCTCCTCGCGCACCTTGACCCGGGTGTGCTCGGACAGTGTTCGAATGGTGCCCTCCAACTCCGCGGTCTCCGGGATGACGTTGGAGGTGGTGCCCGCGGAGATCCGGGTGACGGTTATCACCGCTGGGTCGAACACGTTCAGCGTCCGGGTGATCATCGTCTGGAGTGCGCCGACCATCGCGGCCGCTGCGGGCACCGGGTCCAGGGCCTTCTGGGGCGCCGAGGCATGCCCACCTCGACCGGTGACGGTGACCAGCAGCACGTCGGACGACGCCATGATGGCACCGGGTCTGGTCTGCACCACTCCGCGGTCCAGGGTGGACGTGATGTGCACGGCAAGCGCGCGCTCCGGCGTGCCGGCGATGTCCAGCAGGCCCTCGTCGAGCATGTGCCGGGCCCCGTGGAAGCCCTCCTCACCAGGCTGGAACATCAGCAGCACCCGCCCGGCCAGCTCCTCGCGCTGCTCGGCGATCAGCCGCGCGGCGGAGGCCAGCATCGCGACGTGCGTGTCATGCCCGCAGGCGTGCATCGATCCCGGCCGCTCCGAGCTGAACGGCACCCCTGACTGCTCGGTGACCGGCAGTGCGTCCATGTCTGCCCGCAGCAGGACGGTCGGCCCCGGCCGCGCGCCCTCGATCACCCCGACCACCGAACTGGCGCACTGCCCGGTCCGCACTCGCACGGGTAGGTCGGCCAACGCCCGCAGCACGGCCGACTGGGTCTCTGGTAGGTGCAGGCCCTGTTCCGGGTGCCGGTGCAGAGCGCGGCGCAGCGCGACCGTGCGCGGCTGCAGCGTTCTGGCAGCGCACACCAGGCTGCTCGTGCCCAGACTGGTTGGACACGGCCGGGAACGGCTGCTGGCGCGCGGTCGGTGACGGCTCACAACCGCCTATTCTCGCATCTCATGCATGCACCGGGGGGTCGGACACGTATTGTGCTTCCGTGCAGTCTAAGACAGCGCATACTAGTGTCATGGCGGTCACCGGCTTCGCCGTCGCTGTGGTTCGTGAGGACGGGCGCTGGCAGTGCACACCACTGGACGCGGCGGCCCTGCGAGATCTCGACGCGGCCATCACCGAGCTGCGCGGACAGCGCTCCACAGGAGCTATCTTCGGCCTGCTCGACGTCGATGACGAGTTCTTCGTCGTGGTGCGACCCGTGCCCGGTGGGGTGTCGCTGCTGCTGTCCGACGCCGTCGCAGCGTTGGACTACGACATCGCCGCCGACGTGCTCGACCTGCTGCGCGTCGATGTCCCTGAAGAAGACGCAGCGGATACGGACGACGTCTGGCCCGAGGGTGACCTCGGGCTGCTCGCCGACCTGGGGCTGCCGGCAGCTGAGATGCAGGTGATCATCGATGAGGTGGACCTGTACCCGGACGAGCAGCTCGACATGATCGCCCAGCGGTGCGGGTTCCTGCCGCAGCTGTCCGAGTTGCTGGAGAAGCAGCCGGGATGACGGCGCCGGCCGGTGCCGACGCGGCGCTGGTCCGGCGCGCGATCGAGGTCGCCGGCGGCGCGGCAACCACCGGCGACATCCCGATCGGGGCGGTGCTGCTGGATGCCGACGGTGTCGAGCTGGCCGCTGCCTGCAACGCCCGGGAGGCCACCGGGGATCCCACCGCCCACGCCGAAATTCTCGTGCTGCGTGCCGGGGCGGCCCGGCTGCGACGGGACGGGCGCGGCGATGGCTGGCGGCTGGCGGGTTGCACCCTGGCGGTCACCGTGGAGCCATGCACAATGTGCGCGGGGGCCCTGGTGGCGGCCCGGGTGCGCCGCCTGGTGTTCGGTGCCTGGGAGCCCAAGACCGGTGCGGTCGGCTCGCTGTGGGACGTCGTCCGAGACCGCCGGCTGAATCACCGCCCTGAGGTCCACGGGGGTGTCCTCGCCGAGGAGTGCGCCGCCCTGCTCACCGGGTTCATGCGCCTGCGGCGCCTGTGAGTGGCGGTT
>DASYIL010000262.1:0-5959 GCA_035997545.1 Pseudonocardiaceae bacterium | reverse complement strand
GCCCCACCCCGGCACTACTCCCCACCCCGTCACCGGAAGGAACCCGGCGTGAGCACCACCACCACCCGTATCGAGTGGACCGACACTCTCTGCACCAGCGGTCGGTTGCGCAAGCCCCTCCGCTCAGGAATTTCGTTCACTGTCTGTGATGCCAGCGCGGTCCGGTTTGGTGGCGATCACCCACTGAAAGGTCGCCGGGCCCTCGGGTTCGTGCATGGTAACGTTCTCGTCGACGATGACGGTGAAGCCGGCTTCGATCAGCAAAGAGCGGTTGGTCCGCGCGTCGTGACTGCTGAAGAACATGGGCGCTCCCAGCCAGTTCTCGACTGTGCCGCGACTGGCTCCGCAGCCGAGCGCGGCCAGGAAGTAACCACCGGGGCGCAACCACTCGGCGATGCGGTGAAACACGACCCTGTGCTGGTCGCGGGGCACGTGCGCTATCGAGTAGAAGGCGGTCACTGCGTCGAAGCTCGCCAAAGGAAGCTCGATTGTGATCATGTCAGCTTTGACGAAACGTGCGTTGGGAACTTTGTGGCGGGCCAGTTCGATCTGGCTGCTGGAGAGGTCAACGCCCATCACGTCACCCTGCTCAGCGAGCCGGGCCGTGCAGGGAATACCTGCCCCGCAACCGAGATCGAGTACTCTTGGATGCGCCGGAAGCCGGGTCATCAGGCCGCGGAGAAACCGCAGGCGTGGATCACCTTGGATTTCGTCGATCCAGGCCAGGTATCGGTCGGCGATGCGGTCATAGCCGGCTTCAACGATGTCCTTCGGGGCAGAGGTCACCTGCGTGACGCTAGCCCGGGTAGTCGAGGCGTCCCACCTGTTTTTCGCTTGCTCTCGCGGGGGAACGGTGATGCTCGGTGAGCACCGGGACAAAGATTGAAAAGATTGAATGGACACGCGACGACGGGACGGCGGGGTCGACCTGGAACCCGGTGACCGGATGCGACGAGGTATCCGAGGGCTGCGATCACTGTTATGCCAAGACATTTGTGTGGCTTGGGGTGTCCGTCGAGGACCAGAAACGCGTCGAACTGCGCATCCCGGCCCTGATCCAGACCCCCGCCGCGGTGCGGTTCCTGTCCTGCGAACCGCTCCTCGGGCCGGTAGACCTGAGCCCCTGGCTAGGCAGCCGCCACCAGTGCCCGGGCGAGCTGACGCCCCCCGGCAACGGGCCAGCCCGCGTGCACACCGTGGACTGCTGCACCAACCCCGCCCTGGACTGGGTGATCATCGGTGGTGAGTCGGGCCCAGCGCGCGGCCGATGCACCCCGACTGGGCCCGCGCCCTGCTCGACCAGTGCCAAGCGGACGGTGTGGCGGTGTTCGTCAAGCAACTCGGCGCAGTCTGGGCCCGCCACCACCACACCGACCCCAGAGGCACGACCTGGTCACGATGGCCGCAGGTACTGCGGGTGCGTGACTACCCCCAGGCAGGTGCTGCCCGATGAGCACCCCCCAATCTCTGCAGCGCTGGGCCCTGCACCTCGCTCAGCGAGGCTGGCACGTGTTCCGATCACCCCCGGCGCCAAGAAACCCCCAGTCATCGATCGGTGGGAGACCCGGGCCACCACCGACCCCGACCAGATCCGCCGGTGGTGGCACCCCACCGGGCCCCGCTACACCATCGGCATCGCCACCGGCCCCTCCGGCCTAATCATCATCGACCTCGACACCACCAAACCCGGCGAGCCCGTACCCGACCGGTGGGCCACCCTGCGCATCGGCTCCGGCCCGACGCGCTCGCGGAGCGGAGCGGGAGCGAGCGCTGGCCGGAGCAAGCGGCGGCGCGTCCAAACCGTACAGAAAGTCCTCACTGAACTGCCAGACACTGCCAGACAGGAAGCCGTCAGACACGAATCAGACACCGAACCAGACAGTGATGACAGAGCACGAAATGCCTGACACTGGAACCAGACACGGGGACCAGACAGCGGACTGACAGCGGAACCGGCCCCGGAACCAGGCACAGTGATGCCCGATCGCACCAGGCACGCAATGCCCAGCGGGTGAAGACGCTGGGTGAAGGCGCTGGGATGGGCTCAGAACGGCCGGAACAGCATCGAGGCGGGCACCACGAGCAGACAGAACAAACAGAACAGACAGGGGCACCACACATTAACGGCGACCAAACACGTGACGAGGCGAGATGGCCGAGCCCACCACGGCACACAGATCGCCTGATCGATCGTGTCGTAGGTGACATCCGAGGTTCTGCTCATCCGGTGTACACGCCGGATCAGGCAACGGCAGAAACGCTTGAGAATACCTCGTACTTAGTGCCTCCTGCGCCGCCACTGCCGGGCTGTAAGCAGGATCCAATCCCGGAGAAACCAACACCAGCACAACACCGCAACACACAACAGAACTCGCCTTGCGACCCGCACAGCAACCCCCTGTCAGCGATCTACCACCCATACACAGCATTGAGTATAGGACAGTGAAAGTCTATGGGATTCCTCGTGTAGGGTGCCAAAAGTCCGTCACATGTCCTGACCTGGACATTCTTGTCAGACGTTGACCAGCCATGAAGATCAAAACGACACACTCAAGCCCGACCGCCAGCGACATGACGGTGTTCAGCCAGAGAGTCCGAGGCCAGTGAGGACGAGGTTCCCCCTCGTGATCAGCAGCAGCGAAACCCCGCATCCCCACCAGCTGGAGCCAGAAGCTCACCCGAAGTCCGGGTGAGGCTCAACCGCCGCCCTCGTGCCAGTAGACTGAGTTACCAGAGCTTGATCGCAGTGGGCCGGAGTAGGGACTGCGACCCCTTGACCTGACGGGAAGTTGCCACTTCTCCCCCAGTGCCGTTCCCCCAATTCGTTGACCAGCGAAAACAGAGAATCCCTAGCACACAACCGGTCCGTTGACTCCAGCTGACCGCAGTTCAGGTAATCACGGGGATATTCCCCGCTCCTATTTCGCTCCTGCTCCACTGTGTCACAGTGCTACGCCAGCGCTGTCGCGCGAGCGGGGCGACGACACATCAGCTCAGCCTGCCCGAACCCGTCATCCGCGAACGCACCAGACCCCCTCGGCATACAACAGTGCAATCGCATCGGCGGCACTGTCCACGAGCAACGAGCATGCATCCTGACTTGCACGGACGAGGCTTTCGGCAAGCGCACCGTCGTGTCGCCCCCACCACTTCACTGCACGTGCGGCTATCGTGTCGACATGACCGTAGCAGCCACGACCAAGGTCCCGTTTGCTGACGCCTCCCCGGCGCAGCTGCGGGAGGCGATCCTGCCGGAGGACGTGCCCGAGTTCGATCGGCACTACCAGCAGGCGCTGGACGTGGCCAGGACGACGCTGCGGCTCGATGAGTTGGAGAAGTTCCTGGAACTCTGGCGGCGGGTCGCTTGGTCTGCCAACGCGAACGGTCACGATCGGTGGCGGGCAGTGCTGGCTGAGGCGCAGCGAAGGCTGGCCGGTGGGCCGCCACCTCCCGGGATGGTGTCGATGGAGGAGATGGAAGCCCGCATCCAGGCCCGGGTGGCCAGCCAGTAGGTGTACCGGGTTGAGCCCGACGATGCGGCTATGGCGCAGATCGACGCGCTGCCCCACGCGGCGCTGCTCGGCTTCGCTGAGGCACTGGGCGTGATGAAGCTGGTGCCGTGGAACGGCAGGCCGCTCAACGACACCAACCCAGGTGGCGCGGTCCGGCAGCTGGTCTTCGGCCCCGAGGGCAACGGTCTGGTGACCTATCTGGTGCTGGAGGATCAGCAGCGGGTGAACATGCTCGAGGTGCAGTGGGCGGGATGACCTGTGAGTGCCGAACCGGTCATCCACGGCTGACCTGCAACGTCGCTGGATGGTGGGATCAATGTCGTACTCAGCGGCGTTCAGTGGCCGAGAACGAACTCGATCATGGAGAGGTGTGGGGTTCCAGAAGTCGGCCTGTGCCGCTGACCTGGGTGATCGATACGGCCTGGCCAGCAGGGAATGATCGTGCGCCGTGTCGTTGCGGCTGCTCTACCTGATCTTCCTCCGGCTGCTGAACCTGCTGTTGTTGCTCGCCCGCTCGTCGGCATCCAAGGACATCGAGCTCCTGGTGCTGCGCCACGAAGTCACCGTGCTACGCAGAGCCAACCCGAAACCCGGCCTGGACTGGGCAGATCGAGCGGTGTTCGCCGCGCTGGTCCGGGCTCTGCCCACGATGCTACGGGGACATCGCTTGTCGGGTTCCAGAAGTCGGCCGCACCCGTGACCTGGGTGAACGAGGCGATCGCGCGACCAGGATGATCGTGCACCGTGTCGTTGCGCCTGCTCTAGCTGATCTTCGTCCGGGTTCTCGACTGGCTGTGGTTGGTCGGCCCATCCGCGGCGTCCAAGAATGTCGAGCTACTCGTCTTGCGCCACGAGGTTGCCGTGCTGCGCCCAGGCAACCCCAAGCCCGGCTGGACTGGGCTGATCGTGCAGTGCTCGCCGCGCTCATCCGGCTGCTGCCAAGAAACCTGCGCGCACATCGCCTGGTCACGCCGGGCACCGTTTTACGCTGGCACCGGTGCCTGATGGCCAGGAAGTGGACTTACCCGCCCCGCGCAGGCGACCGCCAGTCAGCGCCCAGACCGCCGCGCTAATCGAACGCCTCGCAGCGCAGAACCGCCCCTGGGGATACCAGAGGATCCAGGGTGAACTGCTCACGCTCGGCCACCGGGTCAGCGCCTCGACGATCCGCCGGGTCCTCACGACCCTGCGGATCTCGCCAGCACCACAGCGGCAGACGGACTCCACGTGGCGCCAGTTTCTGCGCACCCAGGCATCGACGATGCTGGCCTGGGACTTCTTCCACGTGGACTGCGCAGTGACCCTCCAGCGGATCTACGTCTTCTTCGTGATGGAGGTCAGCTCCCGATACGCCCACATCGTCGGCGTGACCGCGAACCCCGACGGGCCCTGGACCGTGCAACAGGTCCGGAATCTTCTGATGGATCTCGGCGATCGCACCGCACAGTTCCGGTTTCTGGTCCGCGACCGGGCCGGGCAGTTCACCGCAGCATTCGATGCGGTCCTGGCCGATGCCGGCATCACCGCGGTGAAGATTCCATCCCAAAGTCCCCGCGCGAATGCCTACGCGGAGCGGTTCGTGCTCACGGTCCGAACGGAAGTGACCGACCGGATGCTGATCTTCGGTGAACGGCACCTGCGCACTGTCCTGACCGAGTACGCGCGGCACTACAACCGACGACGCCCGCACCGCGCGCTCCACCTCCACCCACCCCAGCCCGACCACCCGATCGCCGATACCCCAACGGAACGGATCAAACGCCGATCCGTCCTTGGCGGCCTGATCAACGAATACCAACCAGCCTGTACCGTGCCAAAACTCATCACCCGGGTGGTGGCTTGGTGTTTCGTTGCATCCCTGTGATCATGGCATGATCGCGGGCCGTGCTGTTTCGACTGCTGTATCTGATCGCTGTCACGGTGTTCGGCTGGCTGGTGTTGCTCGCCCGCAGCGCCGCTGCCAAGGACATCGAGATCCTGATCCTGCGCCACGAGGTCACGGTGCTGCGTCGTCAGGTCAGTCGACCTCGTCCCTCCTGGCCAGACCGCGCGATCCTGTCCGCACTGACCCGGCTGCTCCCCCAACGGCTACGTCTGCATCGACTCGTGACCCCAGCCACGCTGCTGACCTGGCACCGCCGACTGGACACGAAAAAGTGGACCTACCCGAACCGGCCCGGCCGCCCACCGATCGACCCGGGCATCGCCGCCCTCGTCGAGATGGTCCGAGACAACCCCGGTTGGGGCCACCGACGCGGTCACGGCGAACCTCTCGGCCTCGACCACCGGGTCAGCGCGTCCACCACCCGCCGGATTCTCAAACGCCTCGCCATCCCACCCGCACCCGTGCGCCGAGACCACACCACGTGGCGACGATTCCTGTCCACCCAGGCTTCCACAATGCTCGCCTGCGACTACGTCCACGTCGACTGCGCGCTCACCCTCAA
>DASYIL010000261.1:0-20662 GCA_035997545.1 Pseudonocardiaceae bacterium | reverse complement strand
GAACCGCTCGGCCCTGGTGCGGGTGCCGATGTACTCGCCGGGTAAGGCGTCCAGCCGGCGAGTGGAGATCCGCACCCCGGACTCGGCGTGCAATCCCTACCTTGCCTATGCGGTGGTCCTCGCCGCAGGATTGCGTGGCGTACAGGAGGACTACGAGCTGCCACCCGCCGCCGAGGACGACGTGTGGTTGCTGTCTGAGCGCGAGCGTCGGGCGGCAGGCTATGCGCCGCTGCCGCAGAACCTGTCCGAGGCGCTCGTCGAGATGGAGAACTCCGAGCTGGTCGCCGAGACCCTCGGGGAGCACGTGTTCGACTTCTTCCTGCGCAACAAGCGCGCCGAGTGGGACAACTACCGCCGCCACGTCACGCCCTACGAGCTACGCACCTACCTGCCGGTCCTCTAGCGCTCGCAGTCTCCAGAACGCGGGTGGGGGAGCGCGTGACTAGGCTCGTGGGGTGGGTGCTCGATTGCTTGTGCTGCAGCCCTCCGAGGCCGATCCGCTGGAGCGGCTGGGCGACTGGCTGACCGGTGCTGGGGCAGACCTCACCCTGCGCCGCCCCGCGGCCGACGGGATCCCCGAGAGCCTTGACGGCATCGACGGGGTGGTCTGCATGGGCGGCCAGATGGGCGCGCATGACGATGCCGCCCACCCGTGGCTGGCCGCGCTGCGGTGGTTGGTCGCCGACGCAGTCGCCCACCGGTTGCCGGTTCTCGGGGTATGCCTCGGTGGCCAGCTGCTGGCGGCGGCCACCGGTGGCGCGGTCCGGCGTGGGATAGACGGCCCCGAAGCCGGCACCCTGCTCGTCGCCAAGCGGGACGTAGCGGCGCATGATCCGCTGTTCGCGCCGCTGCCGATGACCCCCGACGTCATCCAGTTCCGCCACGACGAGATCCACCGGCTACCGCCGGGAGCCACCCTGCTCGCTTCATCCCCACGGTACGCGAACCAGGCATTTCGGGTCGGAACTGCCGGTTACGGCCTGCAGTTTCACATCGAGACATCTCCTGCCACGGTGCTGTCCTGGGCACGCCGTGACCCAGCGTGTGCCGCCGCGGTTCCGCCCGGGCAGCTCGATCCCGACCATCTGGAACAGGTGCATGCCGACATAGCGGAGGTCTGGCGGCCTGTGGCGGCCCGGTTCGTGGCGCTGGCCGCCGGTGAGCTGGCCCCGGCCGTCGGACCAGCAGACCGCGTGGTTCTCCCGCTACTTGGCCACTAACGTCTGGCCTGTGGCGACCAGCAGTAGGCGCACCGAGCTGGCCCTGGCGCGGCTGGGGTTCATCAACGACGAAGCCCCCGACGCTCTGACCCGGCTGGGCTGGTGGCGCGGCGGGCAGGCCAGGGACGATGCGGAGGGCGCGCTGTGGGCACTGTGCCGGGCACCTGACCCGAACCTGGCGCTGCGTACCCTGGCCCGGCTGGCCAATGCCACCGGTGCCGAGTGGGCCGAGCTGGACGCTGCGCTGTGCCGGGACCCCGGCGTGCGCGGGCGGCTGCTCGCGGTGCTCGGTTCGTCGACCGCGCTCGGGGACCATCTGGTTGCCAAGCCGCAGCGCTGGCGCGAGCTGGCCGCGTCAGATGCGGCCCAGCCGGGCTGGGCGGGCCGGGCAGCGGAGCGCCTGCTCACCGCTGTCGGCGCAGACCCTACCGGCCCACCGCCGGGCACCGTGGAGGGAACTCGGGCATCGTTGACCGGCGTCGAGGCCCAACGGGCGCTGCGGGACACCTACCGCGATCTGATCGCGGAGCTCGCTGCCGCGGACCTGGGTGCCGTCGTGGAGCCCGGATTGCCAGTGGTGCCCTTCGAGCAGGTCGGTGAGGCGCTCGCCGAGCTCGCGGCCGGAGTGCTGCGCGCTGCTCTGGCCGTCGCAGTGACCGAGGTGGCCGGGCCGGACAGGCCGCCACCGCGGCTCGCCGTGATTGGCATGGGCAAGTGCGGCGGGGCCGAACTGAACTACGTCTCCGACGTTGACGTGATCTTCGTGGGTGGCTCCGAGGACGAGCTGAGTGCCGCCACCAGGCTGGCTATCGCGACAATGCGACTGACGTCGGCGTGCTTCGAGGTGGATGCAGCGCTGCGGCCGGAGGGCAAGGCCGGCGCACTGGTCCGCACGCTGGAAGGGCACCTGTCCTACTATCGCCGGTGGGCGAAGACGTGGGAATTCCAGGCGCTGCTCAAGGCCCGTCCGGTCGCTGGTGACGCCGAGCTCGGCGCCCGCTATCTGGCGGCCGTGGCACCCTTGGTCTGGACCGCCGCAGACCGGGAGAACTTCGTGCCTGAGGTTCAGGCGATGCGCCGCCGGGTCGCCGACCATGTCCCCGCCGAGCTGGTGAACCGAGAGCTCAAGCTGGGTTCCGGCGGTCTGCGGGACGTGGAGTTCGCCGTGCAGCTGCTGCAGCTGGTGCACGGACGCACCGACGAGTCGCTGCGGGTGGCCTCCACCGTGCAGGCCTTGGCTGCGCTCAGCGCGGGCGGTTACGTGGGCCGCGACGACGCCGCGAACCTCGCCGCCTCCTACCGGTTCTTGCGCCTGCTAGAGCACCGGTTACAGCTGCAGAAGTTGCGTCGCACCCACCTGCTCCCGGCCGACGATGACACCGCGGCGTGGCGCTGGCTCGCCCGCGCTGCGGGGATGCGGCCGGACGGCCGCCGCGACGCCCTCGGGGTGCTGCGGGTGGAGCACACCCGGCAGTCACACCGGGCCCGCCGGCTGCACCAGAAGCTGTTCTACCGGCCGCTGCTGGAGGCGGTGGCCAGGGTGCCTACCGAGGCCTACCGGCTGTCGGAGTCCTCGGCGAAGGCGCGGCTGGCGGCGCTGGGTTATGCCTCACCGCAGGGTGCGCTAGGGCACCTGCGGGCGCTCACCGACGGGGTCTCCCGGCGCGCGGCGATCCAGTCCGCACTGCTGCCCGTCCTGCTGGAATTCCTCGCCGACACCCCGGACCCCGACGGTGGGCTGGCCGCCTACCGCCGGGTATCGGAGGCGCTTGACGACACCCCGTGGTACCTGCGGCTGCTGCGCGACGAGGGCGCCGTGGCGCAGCGGCTGATGACCCTGCTCGGCACCTCCCGGATGGTGACTGATCTGCTGGTCCGCGCCCCGGAGGTGCTGCAGTTGCTCACCAACCCCGACCAGCTGGCTGGGCGCGATCCGGCGGAGGTGGCGACGTCGCTGCGCTCCGCCGCGTGCCGGTACCGGGATCCCGAGGCCGCCGTGACGGCGGCCAGGGCGCTGCGCCGCCGCGAGCTGCTCCGGATCGCCTGTGCCGACCTGCTCGGGCTGCTCGACGTCGACGCGGTGTGCGCGGCACTGTCCTCAGTGTGGACCGCGGTGTTGGCCTCGGCGCTGGATACCGCGCTGCGTGCCGAGATCGAGCGCAGGCAGGCCGAGCCGGCCCGGATCGCGGTGATCGGGATGGGCCGGCTCGGTGGCGCGGAGCTGGGCTACAGCTCCGACGCCGACGTGCTGTTTGTCTGCGAGCCTGGGCCGGGCGTCGACGAGACCGACGCGGTGCGTTTCGGCTCCTCGGTCGCCGAGTCGGTGCGCAAGCTGCTCGGCTCACCCAGCCAGGATCCACCCCTGGTGGTCGACGCCGGGCTGCGTCCGGAGGGGCGTTCGGGCCCACTGGTTCGCACCCTGGAATCGTGTCGGGCCTACTACACTCAGTGGGCGCAGACGTGGGAGGCGCAGGCGCTGCTGCGCGCCAACCCGGTGGCCGGAGACCAGGACCTGGGAGAGCGGTTCATCGCTGCGATCGACCCGGTGCGCTACCCGGCGGGCGGGCTGAGCGTGCCGCAGGCCACCGAGATCCGTCGGATGAAAGCCCGGGTCGACTCCGAACGGCTGCCCCGCGGCGCCGATCCGGCCACCCACACCAAGCTCGGCCGCGGCGGGTTGGCCGATGTGGAGTGGACCATCCAGTTGCTGCAGTTGCAGCATGCGCATGAGATCGGGGCGCTGCGCACTCCGTCGACCAGGGCAGCTCTGCGGGCCGCCGCTGATGCGGGCCTGCTCACGAAGGCCGATGCGGACGCGCTGCTGGCCGCCTGGCGGCTCGCCACCAAGACCCGCAACGCGCTCACCCTGGTGCGAGGCAAGCAGGTGGACCAGCTTCCCAGCTCCGGACGGGAGCTTGCCGCGGTGGCCCGGGTGTTGGGGTTTTCCGCAGGGGACGACCCCGGCCTGGTCGTTGACGGGTACCGGCGCACCACCCGGCGGGCCCGGGCCGTCGTGGAACGCTCCTTCGGCACCTGACTCCCCGCCCCGATCCGTCGGACGCAACCTCGTCGTCATGCCAGGAATCGATAACGTGGACAACGACGTGTCGACAATGGCCGGTGGCGGATCGGCACACATCACCCGCCACGGGCTACCCTCCCCGGTGAACTCCAGGCAGCACCCAGTTCCGCCATCCTCCCCCTACCGGAGGGTGGCGGAACTGGTCGTCTGCACCCTGGGCGATGACGAGGAGGGGCAGTGACACAAGCGGCGCCGGTCAAGGCCGTGGATCTGGCGCTGGCGACGATTGCCCAGTACGGCCGATCGGACTTGGAAGACCGGCTGCGGCAGGCCCGGGCCCGGCTGCTCGACGAGCAGGTCCGGGTACTCGTGGTCGGCGAGTTCAAACAAGGAAAGAGCCTGCTGGTCAACGGGCTGGTAAGGGCGCCGGTGTGCGCAGTCCACGACGACATGGCCACGTCAGTGCCTACCGTGGTCCACTACGCCGACACCCCGGTGGCCGCGTTGGTCCGCCTGCTCGACACCGAGAGTGACGACGATCTGAGCCGGCGCCGGACCGAGCGCATCGAGGTGCCCATAGACGAGCTCGCGAAACACATCTCGGAGAACGGCAACCCCGCAAACCGGGAGCGGTGGAGCTACGCCGAGGTCGGCCTCCCGCGTCGGGTCCTGACCGGCGGGCTGGAGTTGGTGGACACCCCGGGAGTCGGCGGGCTGAACTCCGTGCACGGCGCCGCGACGATGGCCATGCTGCCCTCCGCGGATGCCGTTCTGCTGGTGTCGGACGCTTCGCAGGAGTACACCAGACCTGAACTCGAGTTCCTGCGCCAAGCCACCAAGGTGTGCCCCAACGTGGCGTGCGTGCTTACCAAGATCGATCTGTATCCGGAGTGGCGGCGCATCGCCGAGCTCGACCGGGCGCACCTGGCAGCGGTGAACATCGACGCGGAGCTGATGTCCGTCTCCTCCACGTTGCGGGTGGAGTCGATTCGCACCCAGGACGCCGACCTCGACGCCGAATCGGGTTTCTCGGCCCTGATCGGCTACCTGCGCGAGTACGTCGTGGGCCGTGCGGACCTGCTGGCCCGCCGGTCGACGGTGCACGATGTGCTCGTCGTCACCGACCAGTTCGCCGGAGGGCTACGCGCCGAGCAGGCCGCCCAGCTGGACCCGGACTCCGCACAAGGAGTGATCAGGCAACTGACCGAGGCCCAGCAGCGCTCCGCGGCGCTGAAAGAACGGTCCGCGCGCTGGCAGCACACTCTCAGTGACGGCGTCGCCGACCTCAACGCGGACATCGACTACGACCTGAGCGATCGGATGCGCGAGATCGTCCGGCAGAGCGAGGAAGAGGTGGACCGCGGCGGCGACCCGAAGAAGACCTGGGATCAACTCTCGACCTGGGTCGAGCAGGAGGTGGCGTCGGCGACGTCGGCTAACCTCGTATGGGCCACCCAGCGTGCGAGATGGCTGGCCACGCGGGTCGCCGACCACTTCTCTGAGGAACAGAACCGACTACTGCCCAAGCTGCGTACCGACGTCGCTGACGTGCTGGGCTCGGTACGCGCGATGCAGCTGCGCCAGGGCGAACCATATGGCATTGCGCAGAAGGCGCTGTCCGGCTTGCGGGGGAGCTACGTCGGCGTCCTGATGTTCGGGATGCTGGGGACTCTCGTGGGATTGTCGCTCATCAACCCGTTCTCGGTGGGGGCTGGTCTGCTGCTGGGCGGCAAAACCATCACCGACGAGCGCCGCCGCATCGTCAGCCGACGGCAGCACGAGGTGAAGGCTGCGGTGCGCCGCTATGTCGATGACGTGAAATTCCAGGCGAGCAAGGAGTCCCGGGACATGCTGCGGCGGGTGCAGCGTGATCTGCGAGACCATTTCACCGCCCAAGCAGAGGAGATGAACCGGTCGCTGGGGGATTCGCTGCGGGCCGCCGAGAGGTCGGTGAAGACCTCCAAGGGAGATCGGGAACGCCGACTGGTCGAGATCAAGTCTGAACTGGAGCGTTTGGAGACGTTGCAGCAGAAGGTACGCACGCTACTGCCCCAGGAGAATCAGAGGCAGGAGAATTCGACGCGAGCGATTCCGGAGCAGGGTCGGTGAGCGGTCCGGTGCAGGTGGGGGGTCAACGCAGCCTGTCCGTGACGGTCCGCGGCGTGCTCCGCCGGGCGGTGGACGTCTACCGCGACCAACCGCAGACCGCGCAGTGGCTGCGTCACCAGCTGGACAGGCTCGATGAGCCGCTGCGTGTCGCGATCGCAGGCAAGGTCAAGGCTGGCAAATCGACACTGCTCAACGCCCTGGTGGGGGAGCGGATCGCGCCGACTGACGCAGGGGAGTGCACCCGGGTCGTCACCTGGTACTGCGACGGACCAAGTCCCAAGATCGTGATGCATCCCAGGGAGGGTCCGCTCACGCCACTACCGGTGAACCGGCAGGACGGGGCGCTCATCATCGATCTGCAGGGC
This sequence comes from Pseudonocardiaceae bacterium, assembly GCA_035997545.1. GTDB lineage: Bacteria > Actinomycetota > Actinomycetes > Mycobacteriales > Pseudonocardiaceae. Next base: position 13,946 of record DASYIL010000261.1, on the reverse strand, counting down.
ACCCCCACCGAAGCGCTGAATCGCCTGGTAGTGCACTGGCCCTCGCAGAGCCTGCGCACCGCAACCTTGATCGACACGCCGGGGATTGCGTCGATGTCCACCGAGATCTCGCGACGCACCCTTGCGTTCCTTACCCCGGAGGACGACTCTCCCACTGAGGCCGACGCGGTGATCTACCTGATGCGTCACTTGCACGCCACCGACGCCGAGTTTCTGGAATCATTCCGGGACCAGGGAGTGGGCCGAGCGAGTTCGGTGAACACCATCGCGGTGCTCTCACGGGCCGACGAGATCGGCGGGGGCCGGGTCGACGCGATGTTCTCGGCCAAGACCATCGCGCAGCGCTACCGGAAAGACCCTACGTTGCGCGGGTTGTGCCAAGGTGTCGTGCCGGTGGCGGGGCTGCTTGCGCAAACGGGCCGCACGCTGCGACAGGCTGAGTTCGACGCGTTGACCGAGCTGTCCCGAGCTCCGCGGGAGGAGGTGGACGGGTTGCTGCTGTCCACCGACCGTTTCCTGCGGGCCGACTGCGCCGTTTCACCCACGGTCGCGGTGCCTGCGATCCATCCGATGGAGGGCTCGGGGGGCAGGTCCGAGCTGCTGGCGCGCTTCGGCCTGTTCGGACTCCGGTTGTCGGTGACGCTCATCCGGCAAGGCACGGACACCCCGTCCGCACTTGCCGAGGAACTGGTGCGCCGTAGTGGGCTGGACGAGTTGCGGCAAGTCCTGAACACACAGTTCACTGAGCGTCGCGACCTGCTCAAGGCCCGCTCGGCCCTGCTGGCGTTGGATAGTGTGCTGCATGGCGACTCGCGCGCAGACAGCGGGCCGCTGCGCGGGGAGGTGGAACGCATCCTCGCCGGGGCACACGAGTTCGCTGAGCTGAGGCTGCTGTCCGCGCTGCGATCGGGCGCGATCATCCTGCCGAAAGCGGAGCTGGACGAAGCGGAGCGACTACTCGGCGGGTCCGGTGGGGCGACGGAGGTGCGGCTGGGGCAGCCCCTCGGCTCCGGCGCGGACGAGCTGCGACAGGCTGCCTTGGAAGCACTCGCTCGCTGGCGTCGGCGCGCGGAGAACCCGTTCTCGGGCCGGGCGCTGGCCGACGCGTGCCGGGTGGTGGTACGCAGCTGCGAGGGCATAGTGGCCAGGCGCGCGAGCGATTCGTGAGTGGCATTCGGTGCGGTAGCACCGAATGCCACTCACGAATCGCTCGCGATCACTGATCGCAGGCGGCCGAACAGCTCGTTGCGATTGCCGACGCCGAGCCGCTGACGAATCCTCGCCATGTGGTGCTCGACGGTCTTGGCTGAGATGAACAACCGCTCCCCGATCTGCTTGTGGGTCAAGCCGGCGAGAATGAGCTGACCCACCTCAAGTTCCCGCTCGCTCAGGATCGATCGAGCTTCGACGGGCCCGCTGGCGGAAGCCTCAGCGGTCACCAGGTACGGGGCCTCAGCCTGGTCAGGTGCCCCGGGGAGTTTCCCATCAGCCACCTGCTGCGGCGCGGGTCGGTCGCTGCGATCATGCAGGGCCCGGGCGCAGGTGAGCAACGCCGCCATCGCCCGGCGATCGGTGGTCCGCGTTGCAGCCTGCCCGGCGAGCTGGGCAGCCTCCCATGCCAGGCCGACGCCGTGCAGGCATCGTGCCGCAGCCTGCACGGTCTCCCGGTCAATCTGGCCGGACAGCACGTCCAGCCAGCTGCTCGCAGCGGCCGCCAGCGCAGCAGCATAGGGGCTGCTCGATGCGGCGTCGGTCAGTGCGGCCGCGTGCCGCTGTGCTTCCGACCTGCGCTGTGTGTCCGAGATGTGCTGGGCTTCCGGGATGGTCTCCGAACGCTGCTGGGCGACGATGGCGGCGTGCAGCTCGTACCAGTGCAGCGGCACTGCCCACAGCACCGGGTTGCCCAGCTTGTCGAGCAGGCTCTCGGCCTCCTTCACGTGCGGCGCGACCCACTCGTGCTCGCGCAGCTGGGCGGCGGCGACGGCGAGCTCACCCAGCGGCTGCAGCGTGTAGAGATCGATCGGGTGCCGGACAAGGGCGCAGCGAGCCCGTCGCCACGCCGAACCCAGTGCGGCCGGGTCACCCTCTCGGCGAGCCAGGCCCACCGCCAGGGCTGCAGCGATCACCTCGTCGCGGGGTTCGAGCGGATGACTCTGGCGGGCCGACCAGTCGAGCGCGCGGTGCGCCACCTCCAGCTTTCCGCGGACCATCGCCACCCAGCCGTGCAACAGCATGTGCCGGGGATGCGCTGCACGGCCGCCGAGTTTGGCGGCGACGGCGCGCCGCAGCGTTGCGTCGGCGACCGCCAGCTCGCCGCACTGCAGTGCGACCACGGCGGTCAGCGCCGCGGGCGTGTCGGGCAGCAGCACGGTCTCGCCCGCCGGCTCGAGCAGCGCAGCAGCCCTGGCCAGCTGTGACAGCGCCGCGGTGGATGTCCCAGTGACGGTGGCGAGCATCCCACCCGCCATCAGGATCTCCGCGCCGGCCAGCAGGGTGGCCCCCCGGTCGGTGGCGGCATCTGCCGCGTCGAGCACCGCACGGGCTTTGGCCAGCGCTCCGACCCCGATCAGCGCGGGCACCGCAAGCGGGGCGCCGCCCGCCGCGTCGGCAGGCAGGCTGCAATACAGCTCTGCACTCTGAGCCGGTAGCCCGCGGTGCGCAAGGACTGCGGCGACCACCGAGATTCCGCGCTCCTGATCGGGAGCGGACGGATCCGAGACGACCAGGTCGGCCAGCCGCAGTGCCTGGTCGAGGTCGCCGGCAAGCGCGACCGCCTGGGCGTGACGGGCCGCCAGTTCCCTCGGCGAGGCCCCAGCGTCGATTGTTCCCGCGTAGAGCTCGCCGGCGAGCGCGGGGGACTGCTGCAGTGCCTCGTCCCCGGCCCGCTCCAGGACGGCAGCCACCCGGCTGCCGCTTGCCCCGGTGCCCAGCAGTTGCCGCCCGGCGGCGAGCACGGACCCACCTCGGTCGAGCTGGATGGTGGCCAACCGCCGCTGCATCTCCCGGCTTCGCAGCGCCGGCATCAAACGCAGCACGATGTTGCGGATGAAGGGGATCAGCTCGGCCCCTTCGGTGAGCAGACCGGTCGCCAGTGCCCCTTCCACCGTGTCGGTCAGGGCAGCCGGATCGGCGTCGAGCAACGGACCCAGTACCTCAGTGTCCAGGGCCGCGCCGACGGCCATCGCCTGCAGCAGCCCGTAGATTTCGGGATCGAGCGCCTCCAGCTGGTAGCGCAGCCGTTCGGCCAGGCCCGCGGCGACGTTGACTCGCTCAGGGCGCCGGAACTGCTCAGGGTGCCGGGGATCGAATCTGCCGGTGTCCTGGAGTGCTTGGGTGACGAGATCGACGAGTGGAGGCAGCCCACCTGCTTGCTCGTGGACGAGGTCGACCAGCGGGTCCGGCGGAGCGCACCCGACCCGCGCTGCGATCCGCGCCTCGACGGCACTGCGTTCCAGGTGCCCCACGACCACCGGTGATCGACGGCGAGTCAGGCTCGCCCCGAGCGCCGAGAGCTCCCGAGACCGGGGCCACGGTCGGTAGGCGACGATGAGCCGGGCGTCCCCCTCGGCGAACGTGCGCAGCACTTCGAGCGCTGCCGGGTCCAGCCGGTGCGCGTCGTCGACCAGCACGGGGTCGTTCGGGTCGAGCGTGTCGAGCCGAAGACCAGCAGCGGAGCTGCCCCGTACTACCGTGGCCCCAGCTTTCTCGTACTGGCGCGCCACCGCGTCGAGAAGCACCGACTTCCCGGTGCTTCCCGGACCGACTACCGCGACAGTCAGAGGGGCCGACGGAGCGGCGGCGATCTGACTGAAGATCCAGGCCGCTGATGACGGGGGGACCGCGAGATCGGGTGATGCGGAGTGTTGGCGAACCATCCTGGCCTCTCGGAGAGACTGCTCTCGTAGGTAACTACCAAGGCGTCGATCGGTACCGGGTCCCGTCTCGTTACGTTGCGGAATCGTGGCCGTGACCAGTTAACAACTGGTTGTGGCGGACCGATGAAGCCGGCAGCGCCGCCATTCGGTGGGACTAAACCGAGGTCGAGAGGTCGTGCGTGGGGTGAGGTACGCGCTGGGTGTCGATATCGGGACGAGTTTCACGGCGGCAGCCGTCTGGCGGTGGGACGGCCAGCAGCACAATAAGGCCGAAGTGGTGGCTCTGGGTGGCCGCATGCCGTCGGTGCCTTCGGTGCTCTTCCTGGGTGCGGACGGCGCCGTGGTCGTCGGTGTGGCCGCTGAGCGGCGCGCGCTGACCGATCCCGATCGCGTGGTTCCTACAGCAGGTACGTGCACGATCGGGGTCCTGATTGCCACGCAGTACCCGGTAGGTCGCCGAGTGCTCCTCGACCGGCGTACACCACGTTGTGTCGCATTGCCAGGGCGTCAGTGGCAGATCATGATGATGTTGTGGGTGCGCACTGGCAGCCGGACGAGTCGCCCGTATCCGGGTGGTCGGCAGGTGGACACGGTGACCTCAGTGTCTAGGGGGCCCTGGCGAACCACGGCTCGGCAAGCGAACCACGGACGGGCTCCCCGCCCATTGAGGCTGCGGGCCTACTGGGAGTGTCGATGAGGGATCTGTCCTGTGCGAAGTGGAGCCATGTCACCCGCACCGTCTCGGACCGGCAGCGCTGCAGGCTGGGAGGGCTCGCGGCGGCGTTGCGACTGGGGGACCTCGTGGTGGCACAGGTCACCAGGGTTGGCGGCCATGAGCGGCTTGAGGACACGCACGGCCGAGGGATGCGACTACACAGCGGCGACCTGCTGGTGGGCGCCTGCGGAAACCGCTATGCGACGGACTCCTACGAGGGTTACCACCGGCCTGGGCCACGGGCGCACCTGCTGACGGTGGGTGGCGTGATTGGCACGGCCGTCTCCTGGCACGCCAGTTGCGCGGCGCCCACCGAGGTGGAAGTGCTGGGCGCGCTGACCGGTGAGGACGACCGGCCGCTGTCGCTGGAGCTTTTCGCCCGGCCCCGTCCACCACTCCAGCCCGCCAGCGCCGCACGACCGCTCGCCGTTTCGGTAGTGGGCTCCTCGATGAGCTCGGGGAAGACGACGACCGCGGCCGGGTTGATCCGCGGCTGGACCCGGGCCGGCCTGGTGGCCGGCGCCGCGAAGGTCACCGGCTCGGGCAGTGGCAAGGACCGCTGGACGTACCTGGACGCGGGAGCGCAGCACGTCGTCGACTTCCTCGACTTCGGGATGGCATCGACCTTCGGCTATCCCACAGACCGTCTCCGGTCAACGATGACTGCCATGCTGGACGCTCTGGTCCACGACGGGGCGAACGTGATCGCTCTGGAGATCGCCGACGGCCTGTTACAGGTAGAGACCCGGCTGCTGACGGGCTCACTGCCGGAGGTCTGCCACGGCACCGTGCTCGCGGTGAGCGACGCACTGGCCGCTCGTGCCGGAGTCGATCTGCTGCAGGCGAACGGCGTCACGGTCCTAGCGGTCAGCGGTCTGGTGACCATGAGCCCGCTGGCGGCCCGGGAGGCCGCCGCAGCCACCGGCTTGCCGGTACTTTCTCCGGTGCAGCTCGCCGACGGAGCGGCTGTCGACCTGCTGGCCGAGCGGCCTGTCCCGGCATGATGCGAGTGGCCGCGTATCTGCCGGACGGCCGACCCGGGCCAGGCCGTCCGGTGGAGGTGGAGCTGGAGGCGACGGTGACCGGGTCCGCCGAACTGGTACTGGCTGAGTTGACTGTACGTGACGAGCGCGGGGGCGAGCTGCTTACCGGCCCTGACTTGGTCTTCGAACCATCGGCGGGCGGTGGTCCGTTGGCCGCCGACGTGGCGGACCGGCAGGCGCGCGGCTTCGGTATCACCAACACCGCCTACCATGCGCAACGAGCCATGCGGTACGCCGCCCGCCTGCTGGGCTCGCCCCTGCCATACCTGACGATTCGCATCGGCGCCCACGCCGATGCCGCCCGCTGGGGGTGGGGTGGTGGGCACTACCGGCTGCCCTCGACGTCACAGGACGAGCCGTACACTGTTGATCCCGCCGGTGAGGTCCATCTCGGCAGCGGTCGCGCCTTCCTGGGCGGGCCCAGAGAGCCCTACTTCCACGCGCCCGCGCACAATGCGGCCATCATCTACCACGAGGTGGGGCATCATGTCTGCCGTCACACCGCGGATTTCCGGGTGAACCGGCAGCGGCCTATGCACGAGCAGCACAATGGCAAGAACGCGCTCGACGAGGGCACCGCTGACTTCCTGGCTGCTGTGCTGCTGGACAGCCCCGACATCTACGGCTGGCACCGCGGTCACATCCCGGAATGGGACCCGCGACGTCGGCGCCTGGATACCCGTTTCACCATGGCCTATCTGCGCCCCGGTTCAGGAGGTCAGGCGCACGCCAACGGCTGTATCTGGGCGTCGGCGCTCTGGTCCGCGCGTGACCGGGTACGGGCGGATGGCTGCGACGGGGACCAGTTCACCGCCGTGGTGTTGCGCGCCCTGGCACGGCTCGGTCGCGGCGATTGGCCGGTGCCGGAGGAGCAGCAACGGCGCAACCAGTTCTCCGTACTACTCCGCGAGCTGCTCGCCGCTGCTCCCAGGCTCGCGCCGGCCGTCGAGGCCGCCATGGCCGGCCACGGCATCCACCCGCAGGGAACCAACCCGCAGCTGCGCGAGCGAGCCAGGGGCGAGGCCACGACACGGGCGACAGGATGAGCGGCTGCCGACGGCAGCGGGTGTTGTGGCGATTGCTCCGATGACGACGCGCGACCGGTGGGAGGACGTGCCCGAGGAGGAGCGAGTCCGGTTCCTCGCCCGGCGTGCCGCGGCCGGCCGTTGGCCGTATGGCGCGCAGGAAGGCTGGCAACGGGGCAGGACGTACCAGCCAATGCGGCCGTTGGTCCTCGCGGCCACCGCGTACGAATCGCTCGGCGTCATGGCCGAACGACTTCTACGGCTCTGCGTGGACGCCTGCCGTAGGCGGGCGTCCACGGCAGGCGAGTTGCGCGACGTCATGCGTGATACCCGGCCGTTCCCTCTCTTCGAGCCGGACCGGCCGTTGGCTCACGCGGAGCTGCTGCGCATCGCCCGTCCCGACGTGCTGCTCAGCCGAGGCGCACCGCAGTTCGTGGAGTTCAACACCTCGATCACCTTGTACGGGATCCCGGCGCTCGACCGCATGGCTGCGGCCTACGCCCGGCTATCGTCAGACGGGACACTGGTCGCGCCCACTCCGGTCCTGCAGGCCCGTTCGGCTCAGCTGGCCGCCGCGGCATACCGACGCGCCGCCGGCCGCCCCTTGGTGCTTATCCCGACCTGGCGCGACGCAGCCGGACAGGCCGCCAGACTCGGTAACCGGCGCGCCTTGCGCGCCTATCTGCGTCCTACCGTGGACGCCGCAAGACGATCAGGGCTCGATGTCGTTGTGGAAGACCTCAGCCGACTGAGCACGGACGCGGACGGCCGGCTGTGTGCCGGCGACAAGCGCGTCGACCTCGTGTTCAACTGGTTCACCAAAATCGTGGACAGTGCCGGCGGGCTCGAGGTGATCGCCTCCGCGCTGGCCGCCGGCACCGTCGAGCTGTTCTTTCCCGAGGCTATGCGGCTGCTCAGCAGCAAACAGGTCATGGCCTGGCTTCATGAGGACCTCGACCGACTGGCGCCTGCCGACCGCGTCCTGGTAGCCGATCACGTCCCGTGGACGGCCTGGCTGGGACCGCACCAGAGCTCCGCGGTGCAAGAAAGCATCCTGCGGCGCGCACTACGGCAGCGTCGCGACCTCGTCCTCAAGCCAGCGATCGGATCCAGCGGGAACGGCGTCGTGTTCGGCGTCACCGTCGATGACCGCGGCTGGCACGCCCTGCTCACCGAGGGAACGCAGCGCCGAACGCTCATCCTGCAGCGCCGGGTCGTCGGCGACACCGTTCGCATGCCTTTCCTCGACCCGACATTCGGCGTTCGACCACCCGAACCCGAATTGCCCTTCGTGATTTCGCCATTCATCGTGGGCGGCCGCATCTGCGGAGTACTTATCCGCCACTTCGGACCGGAGCACGACCCGCGCGCCACAGTGATCAACACTCGCGTCGGTGCGGTCGTCAACACCGTGCTCCTGTTGCGGGAAGGCCACGGGGACGGCCGGAATCAGATCGATGAGCATGAGCGGCTGGCTTCCGCAAACACGGAACCCGTACCCGAGGGCGAGGATTCCGGGCCTCCGACAGCCTACTAATGGCCTGATCTTGGTGCTCCGAACGGAAAAACGCAAGTCAGGGCGTCTCAGCGATCAGACGTCGTAGGTGTGTCACGCGTTTATGCTGACCAGCCGTAATGCGGACTGCGGGCCGGAGAGCAGGGGCAATGCCACTGGGTAGTTGTCGTTGGTTGTCGCGGTCCGGCAGCCTCCCACGGCCTGGCCACGGCCTGATCTTGGTCGAGTTGATCAAGCGAAGGCGCTGCGTGTCTTCGGAACCCGGAACTATGGGGAGGGCATGGGGTGAAACCAGGGATCTCTTCGGTGGGAAGCAATATGGGCGCTGCGGCGACCGGCGTACTGCTGTGGTGTCGGCCTGCTGATGTATCCACGAGAGTCCGGGAGAGTCCGCCCATGTACGCACCCTTCTGACGGCCGGTCAGCCAGGGCCTCGGCGGCGACCAGCCTTCGTTGCATCCCGTCGACAGTGAGTATGGGGAGGATGTGGGCGGCGCCGCCGCTGGGTGTGACCCTCCGTCGACTGACGCGAAGTCTGCTGTCCTTGCCAGGATTGGTCGGCTCGGTGGGGGCGCCGCCTGCACGCGAACGGCCGGGTGGCGTGACCTCATAGGAGCATCCTGGTGCAGCCCGACCACACGGCAGCCCGGGGGCAGCACTCGACGGAACTGGTGCGTGCGTGATCTGGCTGTGCCTTCGGGCTGCCGTGTGGTCGCCTTTAAGTGAGGTCGATGGGATGCCACACCCCGCCCACCCCAACCCAGCCGCCGCAGCTCTTGTAGCTGGCTATCCCGGAGATCTGGCTGCCCGGCGAGGGGCATGCTTTTGTCTGGACCGTGCTGCGTTTGGTGATGTAGCGCGGCTGGGAGAACGCCGGCCAGGACTTTGGTGGCGGGGCGGCCGGTGGTCTGCAGGAACGTCAGGTGATGTTGGTCAACGTTGGGTGGCGTCGGGTAGTGCGGTTTGTACCCGATTTGTCCCCGGTCATGCGCGGGCACCGGCATGGGCCTGGAGAAAATTGGATCTTGGTGCGCTACCGGGGCTGTTCAGGCTCCGTCAGAGGTGCTGGAGTACTGGAGTGCCGCCGTACAAAGGTGCGGACTCTAACGCCGCGTGAACTGGTGAAGCGTTCTGATGCACGGTCAGTGAGATTCCGCCGTGTTCCCCGGTGTCTTCCCGTGGCTCCCCGAATGAACGGCACGCGAGGGACACGAACCAAGATCGAATCTGCGTGCCCTTCCCCTCCCACGGCATGTCAGCCTGCGATAGAAGGGGCGTACGCGGGTATCCCGTCGCGTCGGCGGCCCTGGACCTCTGCCCCGCATAGCCCTCCCGTCATGGGACGGATCACCGGGCGGGTGTTGCGGGACACCCAGTGCAAGGGCATCAACGCTGACTTGCGCCGGTCGAGGACGAGGTTCCCGAACTGACGCGCGTACCTGAACAAATCTTGCCGGGCGGCGACAGGTGATATGGCGCAGACAAACAATCAGCGACAATGGACAGGCGGGAGGTGACCACGGTGAGCGTATCGACCAGCGCGACCCACCGCCGTCATTGGGACGCGGTGTATGACACCAAGGGCGCGCAGCAGGTCAGCTGGTTTCAGCCAGAGCCGGTGGTGTCACTGGAACTGATCGATGACCTACGGCTGGACCCGGTCGAACCAGTTATTGATATCGGCGGCGGCGTGTCGATGCTGGTTGACCGGCTGCTGGAGCGCGGCCACACCGACGTCACGGTGCTGGATGTCTCCGCCCATGCCCTGCGTCTGGTGCAACGGCGCCTCGCCGACCAAGCCGACCGGGTGCACTGGGAAGCCGCGGACCTGCTGCAATGGACACCGCAGCGACGCTTCGTGTTGTGGCACGACCGGGCCGTGTTCCACTTCCTGACCGACTCCGACGAGCAGGCCAGCTACCGCGAGTTGGCCACGACCAGCATCACCCCCGGCGGGTACCTGATCCTGGCCACATTCGCCGCCGACGGGCCCGAACAATGCTCCGGGCTACCGGTCGCGCGCTACCGCGCCGAAGACCTGGCCGAACAGTTCGGCACCGGATTCACCACCGTGACCACCCGCCGCGAGCACCACCACACTCCCACCGGCGCCGACCAGCCATTCACGTGGCTGCTGGCGCGCCGTACCGACGAGAACATCCAGCTTTGACCGCATCCGAGGCCGCTCCAAGACTGCACCGCCTACGACACCTACGCGCCGCGCTGCAACCGGAAACAAGCTGGTACAAGCGCATCATGCTCCGCGACGGCCGATCATAAGCCTGCTCTCAGGCTCGCGGCGAGGTACTCGAGCCCGTCAAGCGTCGGCAAGCTTGGCCGCCGCTCAGCGGCTTCCCTGCCTAGCCCGCTAGCCCTGGAACCATCCTGGAGCCGAGGCCCGCCGGAGACGCGGGATTGTTGATCTGAGATTGGTTGTGCTCTTCGGTGTGAACGCTGATCGGCCGTGCGTCGGGTTGCCGGGGAGTGTCGCTGTGTGCGGCCAATCTGCGGCTACGCGCCCGGGTGAATCGACCCGTACGAACTTCTGGGATGGCTCGTATTTCAGCGCTGCTGACGACCTGCACGGCCTGCTCTGTGGCCGGGTCGTCGCCGACGGCGCCACCATCGCAACCTCTCCGGTCCCGTCCTGAACGTCGATAACCTCCAGGCCGATGGCAGCGGCTTTCTGAGCGGGCTTCACCGCCGACGGCTCGGACGGCGCGGTGCGGCTGATTAGGGCGCGCATCCGCGGTCTGACGCACAGTGCTCGCCGGCGGGAGTAGCGCCGTATCCGGGTTCGATTCAAGCCTGAGGCCAGGTGTACGTCGGGTCACGGGGGCTCGGATGTGGCGGGGACCAGCTTGGCGTCCAGAGACCAGCGGCCGGGTCCCACGGTGAGCAGGAAGATCAGTCCCAGCAGCATGGCGAGGTCGGTGCGGGCGTCATGCGCCATACCCCAGAATCCCGCCACGCCCCCGAACCCGCCCGGGCGGAGCTCGGGGATCTTGGTCAGCACGATCGCAGCGCAGATGTCGATCAGCAGTGGGATCGCCGCCAACCGGGTCACCAAGCCCAGCACGACCAGTGCCCCGCAGGCGATCTCGACCACGCCGTCGAGGGTGGCGAAGAATTCCGGGGCCGGGATGCCGATCTTGGCAAACCTGCCCGGCCCGAGATTGTCGGGGAACAGGAACTTCTGTACTCCCTCGCTGAAAAACACCAGACCCACCAGCAACCGGACACAGACCACCGCTCGTGGTCCGTTCGGCTTCAACCACCTCGCCCAGGAATGCATGGGGCGCGCTCCTAATCGGTGTGTGCGGCGTCCAGGGCGGCCCGGAGGCCACCGGCGAGTGCGGCCGGGTCACCGACAGACCAGAAGTGCATATAAAACAGGCGAGGTTGTTCGTGGGTGAGGTGGCTGTGCAGGGACACGATGTCAATACTGTGATCGTGCAGGGCGGAGATCACGGGGTTGATCTGGTCGGCGGTCATGGCGAAGTCGCCGTTGATGGCGACCTTGCCGCCGTCAAGGGGTTGGAACATCAGCAGGGTGGAAGCTTCCATCAGGTAGGGCAGCGTCACCCCCGTGGTGGTGTCGCTGATCGGACGGTTGAGCGGGACGTGGATCTGGTAGGCGCCGTCTTCCCTCGCACCTGGATGCCGGATGATGCGATCCAATGCGGCGGTATCCAGCGGTGGGCTGGCGGGAGGGGCCGGCTCAGCGAGTAGCAGTGGGGTGCCGGTGAGTTGCAGCGCACCACGCAGGGTGGCGGCGTTGCGGACCGGGTCGCCGTATCCGGTGTAGTGCAGCCACCACAATCGGGGGTTTTCGTTCGGTAGATGCTTGTGCACGGCGCTGATCTCGATCCCACCGGTCTGCAGCCGCGAGATCACCGGGTTGAGTTCCTGGCTGGTCACCGTGAATTCGCCGATCAGCAGCGCGTCCGTGCCGCTGGTCGGGGTGAACATCGCTTCGCTGCCCAGCTCCATGCCGGGCATGAGCCGCACGTTGTCGTTGGTGATGGCCAGGTCCGTGCGGGGGAAATCAGCGGTGTGCACCCCGCCCTGCTCGGTTTTGAGATCGGTGCCCAGCGCATGACCGACTGCAGTCCAGTCCACCTGTGCGGCTGGGCGCGCAGGAGCCGACGGTGACGGGGGTGCGCTGCAGCCGCTGGCGAGTAGGGCACCGAGTACGAACGCGACGCCCCGCGCGCACACGATGCGCAGCGTGCTGGTGCGGTCGGGCATGGTGACTCCTTTTCCCGGGGTGGGTGTGTTCAGTCGGGGATGTGGCCCCGGCGTCGGTACAGCTCGAACAGTCGTCCGAGCAGGCCGGTGGCGAATATGACCAGCCCGGCGATGACAGAGGTGATCGGCAGGGTAGCCACCAGTACCGCGTATCCGGTCATACCGAGGATGGTGAGGGCGCGAGGCCAGCGGCGCTGGTTGGCGGGTTGGGTGAAGGCGGAGGCATTGGCGATGCCGTAGTAGACCAGCACCCCGAAGGAGGAGAGCCCGATCGCGCCCCGCAGGTCGACGGTGAGTACAGGATGCTGACGACGGCGGCGAGGGCGACTTCGGCGTGATGCGGGACCTGGAATCGGGGGTGCACGGCGGCGAGCCAGCTGGGCAGGTCGCGATGCCGTGCGATGGCCAGGGTGGTGCGGCCGACGCCGGCGATGAGGGCCAGCAGCGCGCCGAGACTGGCCAGCGCGGCGCCGACCCGCACGACGGGAGCGATCGAGCCGGCACCGGCGGCGCGGACTGCGTCGGTCAACGGGGCCGGGGAGTAGGCGAGCTGGTCCGGGCCCGCGGCGAGCAGGACGGCGACGCCGACGATGAGATAGACCACGACGGTGATGGCCAGGGCGATCGGGATGGCGCGGGGAATGGTCCGCTCGGGATCGCGGACTTCTTCACCCATGGTGGCGATGCGGGCGTAGCCGGCGAAAGCGAAGAACAGCAGCCCGGCGGCCTGCAGCACGCCGTAGACTCCGCCTTGGCCCAGCGCCGAGAGGCCGCCGAGATGGGTGCTGCTGGCACCGCCGCCGAACACGATGCCCACCACGACCACGGTCAGTGCGACCAACGTGGCGGCCACCAGGATGCGCGTCACCATCGCGGTCTTGGTCACGCCGCGGTAATTGAGTGTGGCAAGTCCGAGCACGCCGGCGACGGCAACGAGCCGCTGCGCCCACCACGGCCCGGGTACGGCGTAGCTGGCGAAGGTCAACGCCATCGCCGCGCAGGACGCGGTCTTGCCGATCACGAATCCCCACCCCGCAGCGAACTCCCACCAATCCCCGAGCCGCTCCCGCCCGTAGATGTAAGTGCCGCCGAAGGTCGGGTAGGCCGCGGCCAGCTGCGCGGACGCGGTCGCGTTGCAGTAGGCGATCACGGCCGCGACTACCAGGCCGACCAGCAGCCCGGTCCCGGCCGCCCGAGCCGCGGGCCCGAACGCAGCGAACACCCCCGGGATCATCGACCCGAGACCGATGACCACCGCATCCCCGGTACCCAACCGGCGAGCCAACCCCCGCGACGACGACGTCACCGCCGTCCTCCCCTCACCCGGGCGACCCACATCACGATCCCGATATCGCATTCTGATAGCGAAACGCAGAGGCCCGTTGGTTATCTAACCTAACGGTGGTCATCCATTGTCCAAGCCAAGCGTGCTAACCGAGCGTAACGGCTTGGTGTCAGACTTCCAGCTTGGAACGCTGCCCCCAATGCGCCGTCAGGGGCCTCGACCCACAGTCGACAGGC